>NZ_LIIN01000031.1 GCF_001634385.1 Rathayibacter tanaceti
CGCCGCGCCGCTCGCGCGCATCCGCGGGCGGCCGTCGCGACAGCCGATCTCTGGCAGCCGCTCCCACTGGCCGACGCCTCGGCCGACGCGCTACTGACGGTCTTCGCGCCCCGGAACGCGCCGGAGATGCGGCGGGTGCTGCGATCGGGCGGCATCGCCGTGGTGGTGACTCCACGCGAGCGGCACCTCGCTGAGATCCGTGAACGGTTCGGGATGCTCGGCATCGACGCGGGCAAGGCCGAGCGGCTCGAGGAGCAGCTCACGGGGTTCATGCTCGCCCGGCGGGACGAGATCGATCACCCTGTCGAGATGACAGTGCCCGAGCTGCGCGCCGAGGTTCTGATGGGGCCGAGCGCGCACCATCTGGATCCTCGGGCGCTGGACGCGGCACTGGCTCAGCAGGACGGGACGACGACGGTGACCGTCGCGGTGACCGTCTCGAGGTTCGTCAGGGCCTGATTCCCGCGCGACGGGACGAGCCCCCGGGCACAGGACCTGGATCCAGCGCCCGGAGGCTCGTCGCCCGGCGGCGCCGCGCTCATGCGGCGTCCGTCGCGCGAGCGACCGGCTCTAGAAAGCCTCTGTGCCGAAGTGGATCCAGTAGCCGGCATTCTGTGTGAGCGTGTTCGAGAAGCCCGAGTGCACGGTTGCGCCGTTGATGCGGATGGCTCCCGGAGGGTTCGGCAGCCTCCAGCCCGTGCTGCCGCTGTCTGCCGCAACCTTCGTCCATCGCTGGGGTCCGCCCGGCGCACCGAGGTAGGTGCGCAGGGTCGCCTGATCCGCGAGGGTCCAGCCCAGCCCGAACTGCCGGGTCGAGTTCGCCGCCACACTGGCGGTCGCGGTGAAGACGTAGCGGGTATAGGTCAGGTTGTCGCGCGTGTAGTTGCCCGCGGTGGTCCGGGTCCAGCCCTCGTTGGACTCCGGCGGGTTCGCGACGGTTCGCGCGGGGAGGTCGATCTGGACCTGGATCGTGCCCGTCCAGGTGCAATTCGTGGCGTTCTTGAACGCGTAGTTTGCCTTCATCCGCGACCCCGGAAGAGCGACGCCAATGCCCAGACGATCACCGGAGGAATTGGAGAGCAGTTCTCCGAACCAACCGTCGCTGCTGTCGCGGATGTAGGCGGCACCGGTCGAGGTGATGGACGGAGTGCAGGGGGTCGTAGACGCTGCCGCAAGAGGCGCTGCCGCCACTCCGGCCACGACAGGAACAGTCCAGACCGCTCCTCGCACAATGGAACGACGACCTACTCCGCCCTCGGACGGAACGGACCACCCGTCGTCCAGGCTGATGTCGTGCTTGCCGTCGTCATAGTTCTTCTTCATGTCTTCTCCATAAGGGGATCGGTGCAGGGACAGCTCATATGCTCAGCGGTCCGTGACCGGCACGAGACGTCGGCGGACGATGTCTGGATTTTCCGGTCGAGGTCGTCGGAGTCTCAGGTCGGCGGCAACCCACCCTCCATCGGGGTACTGCATCATGCAGAGGGGATGGGACCGCCCCTCCCGGCCACCACAGTGGTGGACTCCTCCCTGACTGGCGGCTGCGATGCGGGTTCCGGAAGCACGGGCGAGCGGCGATCTCGGCGTCGCTCTCGTGGGCGACGAGGCGGCGGACTGGCTGGTCGGGCAGGGGATGCGGGTGGTGTCTCCGGGCAAGGAGCTCCGGGTTCTCGGAGACCGTCTCCAGATCGGCGATGTCACCGTCCGGCGGCTTTACCACAGTGGGCGCCGAGTGATCAGACAGCCGACCGAGAGCGGACTCCTGCTCTGCATGCTCGTCGATGGAGAGATCGGTCTCGCGTCTCGCGACGAAGAGATGTCGCTGATGAAAGGCGAGGGATACCTCTCGGTAGAGAAAGAGGACCACACCGTGATCAGCGAGTCCTCCTACGGAGTCGTGGAGGTCGAAGTCAGCGCACTGTTCAGCAGTCGGTTCGGAGTGCCGATCCCCGCGAGAGTGACGAGGATCGAGCAGGACAGCGGCAGTCTGCGCATCCTTCTCGCCACGGTGATCAGCACCCTCAACGCAGCCTCCACGCTCACCGCGTCGAGCTGGGGTCATCTGGCCGGGTGCATCGAGAGCGCTGCAGCCGCGGTCGTCAGCGAGTGCGGGCCGTCGCTCGCGCAGGGTACTCCCACGGTGGTCGGCCGCCTCCTGGCCAGGGCCGACGCGGTGCTGCGCACGCACTACGCCGACGAGAGTTTCGGGGTGGGAGCCCTGGCCGAGATTCTGGCGGTGTCGACGAGCAGCCTCCACGCAGCCTTCTCGATGATCGGCACCACGCCGATGCGCGAGCTGCGGCGCGTGCGGGTCGACGCCGCCCTCCGGATCCTCGGTCGGCGCTCCGAGGTGCGCCGGGAGGACGAGGAGGAGGCGGCGAGGCTCGTCGGCTTCTCCTCGCGACGGGCGCTCGTGGCAGCGAGGCGAGCCGTCGACGCGGAGGAGCGGATCGAGTCGCTCCCTCATCGATCGGCGCTCTGACGCTCGGTCAGAGACTCTCGCGGAGGCGCTCCTGGTCGACGACGGCCGCACGGTCGGCGAGGCGGCGGAGTCCCGCGAGGGGCTGCGCCATCCGGTGGTTGCCGCGGAGCACCGGCTCGACACGGTCGAGGAACGCCCAGTACCCCGCGGTCACCGGGCAAGCGTTCTCGCCCAGGCGCACCTTCGGGTCGAAGCGGCAGCCTCCGCAGTAGTCCGACATCCGGTCGATGTAGGCGCCGCCCGAGGCGTAGGGCTTCGTCGCGACGACTCCGCCGTCGGCGTACTGCGACATACCGATCACGTTGGCCGGCATCACCCATTCGGTGCCGTCGACGAAGACATCGACGAACCAGTCGCTGAGCGCAGCCGGATCCCAGCCCCGCTGGAGGCCCCAGTTCCCCAGAACCATCAGTCGCTGGATGTGGTGCGCCCAGCCGTGGCGCCGGACGTCGTCGAGCGTCTCGTGCAGGCAGTTCGCCTCAATGCCGCTTGCGTCGAGCGCGAGCAGCTCCTCGGGCAGCGGGGCCGAGGCGCCGAGCGCCCGGCTCCGGCTGCGGTACTCCGGGCCCAGGTGCCAGAACAGGTTCCAGACGTAGTCGCGCCAGCCGAGGATCTGGCGGACGAAACCCTCGGTGGCGGCGATCGGCGCACCTCCCGCGGCGTACTCCGCCTCGGCGGCGTCGATGACGGCACGCGGATCGAGCACGCCCAGGTTCATCGGCGCGCTCAGCAGCGAGTGCGCCATCGTCCAGTCGCCCGACAGCATCGCGTCCTCGTAGGTGCCGAAGTCGCCCAGGCGCGACGAGACGAAGTCGGCGAGCGCCGCCTCCGCCTCCGCGGGCGTCGCGGCGAACCGGCGCGGGCCGTCAGCGCCGACCAGGCGCACAGCGCCCTCGGCCTCCCACCGGGCCAGGTCGGCGCGCACTTCCTCATCGATGTCGTCCTCCTCGGGCCACCACGGGTCGGGCAGACCGAGGCGGGAGGCGCCCTTCGGCGGCGGCTGACGGTTGTCGTGATCGAAGTTCCAGCGTCCGCCCTCCGGCTGGTCACCGCGCATCAGCACACCGGTGCGCTCGCGGCTCCAGCGGTAGAAGTCCTCGAGCAGCAGGCGCTTGCCGCCGCGCGCGAGCGCCCACTCGCGGAAATCCGCCTCCGCCGTGACGAAGCCGCGGCTGGGCAGGATGCTCATCCCCCGTCTTCTGGCGAGGCGCCGGGCTCCCCTGGTGGGCGGATCGACCACCTCGAGGTCGTCGCGGCCGTCGAGAGCCTCGGCGAAGGTCTCGGCGCGGACGTACTCGACGCGATCGCCGAGCTCGCGGCCCCGATGCCGGAGCGACGAGAGGAGCAGCTGCGCTTTGGCCCGGTGTATCGGGCGACGGCCGAAGGCGGCGCGGGCCTCGACGAGGAGCATCGGGCCGCCGTCGTCGAACGCCGGACCGAGCTGGCCGATGACGCTCCAGCGGGTGCGAGGGGGACTGCTCATGCTCGTCACGCTAGGCCGGCCGCTCGGTCGCGGCCAGGAGTTGCGCGGCACGGATGTGCAGGCGCCACGTCTTGCACGCCCGCCCACGATGCAGAAGTGTCGGACCGAGCGCGGTCGATCGGACCGCGCACCGACGCGATGAGGCGAGGAGGCCGACATGGCCCACCACGAAGAGAACCACGAGAACCACGAGACGAACGAGGCAGGCCACGGGCGCCATCTCGCCGATGCCTCGGAGACCGAGGGCGAGTACACCTCGACCGACGGCGTCTCGCACACCGTCAGCGAGGAGGAGGGCAGCTACATCGACACCTCCGAGAACGACGAGGACACCTCGGTGAAGGGCAGCTACGTCGACACCGGCGCGGCCGGCACCGAGGGTGAGGGCGAAGGCGAGTACACCGACAGGGACGAATGACCCGGGCGCTGAGGGCCCGGTCGGAGTCGGCATCCGCGCCGGCCGCGGCCCCTCGGCAGCAGGGCGTCGCTTCAGCCAGGCTTCAGCGGGCGCGCGGCTAGCCTGGGCGCAGACTGCCGAGCCACCGGGAGGACGCCATCCGCATTCTGATCGTCGACGACGAGATCACCCTGCTGCGGGCCCTCGAGACCGGGCTGGAGGCCGAGGGCTTCGCCGTCGACACCGCGGCGACCGGCACCGACGCGCTCTGGTTCGCGCAAGAGGCCGACTACGCCGCCATCGTGCTCGACCTGATGCTCCCCGATGTGAGCGGGTTCCGGGTCTGCGAGCGGCTGCGCGCCTCCGGCGACTGGACGCCGATCCTGATGCTCACCGCCAAGGACGGCGACCTCGACCAGGTCGAGGCGCTCGACACCGGCGCGGACGACTACCTCACCAAGCCCTTCTCGTTCCCCGTGCTGGTGGCTCGGCTGCGGGCGCTGATCCGGCGCGGCGCCACCGAGCGTCCCGCGGTCCGCGTCGTCGGCGACCTGGCGCTCGATCCCGCCTCCAAGCACGTCGAGCGCGCGGGAGTCGCCGTGCCGCTGACGGCGCGGGAGTTCAGCGTGCTCGAGTACCTGGTCTCGCGCGCCGGCGAGGTCGTCTCGAAGCGCGAGGTCCTCGGCGCGGTCTGGGACTTCGACTACGACGGCGACCCCAACATCGTCGAGGTCTACATCCGGACCCTGCGCAACAAGATCGACCGCCCCTTCGGCCGCGACTCCATCAGGACGCAGCGCGGCGCGGGCTATTCGCTGGTGGCCGAGTGAGCAGAGTGAGCAGGCGGACGCTGCGGACTCGGATCACCGCTGCTGCCAGTGCGGTGGTCGCCGCCGCGGCACTGCTCGGGAGCGCGGCGTTCGTCGTCGTGCTCTCGTCGGTCCTCGCGTCGAGTGCCGCCACGGCGGCCGAGGGCGAGGCGGAGCGGGTCGCGGCCCTGGTCGAGCGGGGCGGGGCGGAGGCTGTGCGCGGCTCCGAGGGTCTCGTGCAGCTCGTGACCGATGGGCGCGTCGTGGCCGCCGGCGATGACGCCGACGACCTGCCGCCGCTGGCCGTCTCCGAGCACGACGGCCCGGTCACCGTCGACCTCGCCGAGGACGGACCGGTGGTCGTGGCGACGCAAGAGCTCGACGACGGTTCGCTGGTGGTCGTCGGCGTTCCCGACGAGGCGCGGGCGGAGGCGGTGGCGACGACCGTCGCGCTGCTCGCCGTCGCGGTGCCGCTGCTCGTCGTCTTCGTGGCGGTGGTCTGCTGGGTGGTGGTCGGGAGGGCGCTGCGGCCGGTGGAGCGGATGCGCGCCGAGGCCGAGGCGGTCACCTCCTCCGCCCTCCGCCCTGGACCGCCGCATCGAGGCGCCGGGCTCGGGCGACGAGATCGACCGCCTGGCGCAGACGCTCAACCGGATGCTCGACCGGCTGCAGAGCGGGCAGGAACGTCAGCGCCGCTTCGTCTCCGACGCCTCGCACGAGCTGCGCTCCCCCGTCGCGGCTCTGCGCCAGACCGCCGAGGTGGCGCTCGCGCACCCTGACCGCCTCGACTCCGTTCGGCTCGCCACGACCGTGGCGCAGGAGTCGGTGCGCCTGGGCGGCCTGATCGAGGGGCTGCTGCTGCTCGCCCGGGCCGACGAGGCGCGCCTCGTGGTGACGGCGGCGCCCGTCGACCTCGACGATCTGGCCCTGCTTGAGGTGCGCCGACTGCGCGACTCCGGCGTGCTCGTCGACGCGAGCGGAGTCTCGCCCGTGCAGGTCGTGGCCGACGAGGCCCTGCTCTCACGGGCGCTGCGCAACCTGGTCGACAACGCGGTGCGGCACCGTGTCTCCCGCCTGGCGCTCACCTGCCGGTCCGACGGGGCAGAGGCGGTGCTCGCGGTGGACGACGACGGCCCGGGGATCCCGGACGCCGAGCGCGAGCGGGTGCTCGAGCGCTTCGTGCGACTGGACGAGGGGCGGGCGCGCGACGCCGGCGGATCGGGCCTGGGGCTGGCGATCGTGGCCGGGATCGCGGCGGCGCACGGCGGTCGGGTGATCGTCGGCGGATCGGCGCTGGGCGGGGCGCGTGTCGAGGTGCGGGTGCCGCTGGCCCGGGGCTGAGATCCGGTCAGCGCGCACGCACGATCGGCTCGGGCGCTTCAGGGTGGCTTCAGTGGCCACCGGCGAGAGTGCAGGAGGCGTCGACGAGCGGCGCCGGAACGGAGCGCATCGTGCAGAAGAAGACCAGGATCATCGCGGGGATCGCCGGAGCGGTCGTGCTGATCGGAGCGGGAACGGGCATCGCCTACGCCGCGACCGACGGCTTCGACGGCCGGGAGTCCCTGACCGGCAGCGACCTCGACCGCGCGAGCGAGGCGGCCCTCGCCGAGATCGGCGGCGGCACCGTGACCGCGGCGGAGCGCGACGACGATGGAGCGACCGGCTACGAGCTCGAGCTGCGCGACGAGGACGGCCTCGAGTACGACGTGCGCCTCGATGACTCCTTCGTCGTCGTCGCCGTCGACCCCGACGACGACCGTGCCCGGAGCGACGCCTCCCCGGCCGCCGGCACCGTGGATCCGGACGACCTCACGGGCGAGGACCTCACCCGCGCGAGCGATGCCGCCCTCGCGGCGGTCGGCGCGGGAACCGTCACCGGCGCGGAGCGCAGCGATGACGCCGACCACGCCTTCGAGGTGGAGGTCACCCGAGCAGACGGGACCGACGTGGACGTCGAGCTCGACGCGTCCTTCGCCGTGCTGTCGACGCGGGAGTAGCGTGCGGCGCGGTCAGCCGCGGCCGGGTCCGGAGGAGTCGCCGCCCGCGCCCGGAGCGCTGCCGCCGTTGCCGGAGGAGTCGCCGCCGGTCGCGGGGGCATCACCGTTGCTCCCGGAGGAATCGCCGCTTCTGCCGGGAGCGTCACCGCTGTTCCCCGGAGCTCCGGGCGCCTCCTCGGTCGGCTCGGCGGGCTCGACGGGCTCCTCCGGCGTCTCGACGGGCTCCTCCGGCGTCTCGACGGGCTCCTCCGGCGTGGGCTCGGGGGCGGGCGCCTCCTCCGTTGCGGCCGGAGCGGGCTCCGGATCCTCCTCGACAGGCCCCGTCTCCTCCGGGGTCGTCTGCCCGGGGGCACTGCTCGGAGTCCGGACCGGAGTCGGATCGTCGGCTCCTCCGACGAGCGCGTCGAGGTCGGCGCGAACCGCATCGACCCGCGCCTGCACCGTGGCCGCGCGCTCGGCCGACACCGATCCGCCCGCGAGCGCGGAGTCGAGGGCGCTCTGCAGTCCAGCGAGCTCGGCCAGCGCGCCCGGGTAGTCCTCGGCCGACGCCCTCTCGGCCACGGCCACGACCGCGTCGTCGAGGGTCTGCGCCGTACCCTCGTCGATCCCCTGCGGCGCGGCGGAGCATCCGCTCAGCAGCAGGGCGGAGGCGAGCACGGCACCGGCGGCCCGCAGACGCAGCCGCCTCATGAGCGGATGCTCTCGCGCAGCTGCCGGAGGTGGTCGCCGAGCTCGCCGTCCACCGCGGGCAGCGGAGACTGCGGACCGTCGACGAGGATCACTGCGAGCCCGACCGCCACCGCGATGAGCGCGAGCACCAGGACGAGGAGCCACGGATTCGGGCCTCGGCGTCGAGGGGCAGAGGAGGCCGGCGGCGCGGGATCCACGGGCAGCGCTGTCGTGGCGAGGACCCGGGTGGCGGGGTCCGCTTCACCCGCGTCGATTCTCGTCGTCGAGTCGAGCGGAGCCGTCGGCGTCAGCAGCTCGGTCCGGTCGGAAGCCTCGGCCGGCAGCAGCTGGGTGGCCGGTGCAGGCAGATCCGGTACGACGATCCCCGTCGGCGGGCCGTCTCGGCGCGGGTCGATCAGCCGGCGTGCCGATTCCGCCACCTGGAGCGCGGTCGGCCTCGCCTCGGGCTCGCGCCGGGTCATCGCGGTGAGGAGGGAGGACCACCCCGCGCCGAGCGACTCCGAGACCTCCGGGTCGCGCAGCACCCGGGCGAGCGTGACCTCGATCGCCGACCCGGTGAACGGCCGGCGACCCGTCAACGACTCCAGGAGCACCAGCCCCAGCGAGTAGATGTCGCTCGCGGGGGTGAGCTGGTCGCCGTGCGCCTGCTCGGGACTGAGGTAGGCGGCCGTGCCGAGGAGGGTGCCGGGCTCTGTGATGCGGGTCGAGTCGATGAGCGAGGCGATGCCGAAGTCGGCGAGCTTGGGCCGGAACTCGCGGCTGGTCAGCGGGCTGGGCACGAGGAGGACGTTCGAGGGCTTGACGTCGCGGTGCACGACTCCCGCAGCGTGCACCGTGTGCAGGGCCTCGCCGAGATCGCCCGCCATCGAGGCCACATCGTTCGGCGCGACGGGGCCGGTGGCGAGTCGCTCCGAGAGACTCGGGCCCTCGGCGAGCTCCATCACCATGTAGGCCTGGCCGTTGGTGTCGTCGCCGCCGTCGTGCGCGTCGTACAGGGTCACCAGAGCGGGATGGTTGAGGGCCGCGAGCAGGCGGATCTCGGACGCCTTGCGCTGCAGGTCCTGCGCCTCGTCGATGCCGGGGGAGAACATCTTGAGCGCGACCGAGCGGCCGAGGATCTCGTCGCGAGCGCGGTACACCGTGGCCATGCCGCCGCGGCCGATCAGCTCCTCGATCGTGTAGCGCCGACCGACCGTCGTTCCGACGACGCGGGTCTCGCCTGTCCGGTGGGATGCCACGGGTCCTCCTCGCGGTGCAGCGGCGTGCATGCCGCGCCCCCCGGTGCGACCGTCGTTCCAGGGTAGTACGTCCACTCTGCATGCGCCCGGTCGCACCCGGGGGCGCACCGGGCGGCTGTCAAGCGGGTGCCTCCGTCGCGGCGCCGACGTAGCGTCGGAGGCCCGACGAGAGGCGACGACATGGATCAGGACATCGACCAGGACCGCGCGGAGCACAACGACCAGGGCGCCACCATCGGCGCGCCGGACGGAGCGGCTCCGGCCACCTCCTCCGAGAGCGAGACGATCGAGAAGGACATCTCGGAGTCGCCCGGCAGCGAGCGCGAGACAGAGGCCAAGCAGAACGAGGACCCGGCCGCGAGCCGGACCGAGGTGTCCGGCTCTGCTGAGGTGAACGCCGTCCCCGGCACCGGCGGACCGGACGACGTGGGCGACGTCGAGGTCGACCCCGACGAGGTCTCGCTGAACGGCAAGCCGTTCCCGGGCCACGCCGGCACGACGTAGGGCGGTCGGGAGGCGCGGGGCCGCGCCGCGCCCCGTTCTCAGCCCTGCACGGGCGGGACGGTCGGCGTGGCGTCCGACGGCGGCCGCATGATCGGCGGTCGCGTGAACTGGTCCTCCCACTTCGGGAACGGGACGACCGTCCCAGGTGGCGAGGCAGCCAGCGCAATCGTCGCACTTCGACCGCCGATTGCGAGAATCAAGTCGGGCGCATCGTTCGACCAGAACAACTCGCTGAAAATCCTCAGCGAATACCGACCATTCTCCCGCACCGTCCACGCCACCCGATATCCGTCACCGGTAATGCCCCAGATATCGTGATCACCCGACAAGTCCCGGACATAGTAGTCCCAACCCTTCTCCTCGAAATACCGACGCATCGGCTCCACACCCACCTCATCACCCGACCCACCCGGCACATCCTGAAGTCGGCTTGCCAACAGGTAATAGCTGTTCGCGCCGGTCGCCCCGGGGAGTGGCCCGCCGACGCCTCCGGAAGCACCCGACCACGGAACCCGGTCACCCCCGAGCCAGGTCCACTCCCCGTCACTGATCCGCAGCTGCGCCTCCCGCAACAACTCCTCCACACGCGCATACCGCTCCGCGACCAGAGCGAACTCCTGCTCCTGACTGAGACGCGCGACCTCCGCCCGCGTCAGACCGCCCGCATCCCTCACATCCCGCTCCACTCCCACACCACACCCGACAACCATCACCAGCACCACCACCGCGAGCCCAATGGCCCACCATCGTCGCCCCCACCCCGTCATGGCTTTCCTCCGACCGCGATACGGGCAATCGACCCCATCGTGGTGGAATCGGGCGAGAGGTATCCGACGGCCCCGCCCGATTGATCGGGAGCCATGTCGTGGGTCGTCACCGCGCGCGTGCCCTGGCCTGCTTCGGACGAGAAGACCTGCACGCCGGAGACGTCGCGGGGATCCGTTCGCGTGGGGCCGGCGAAGAATCGACCCCAGAAGGCGGTGCCGTCCGCCCTTGCCTCCGTGGCGTGCACCTCGTCGACATTCAGGCTCGCGACCTCGATCCCCCTGAGGAAGCCTGGCGAGCCGTACGCGACGACATCGTCGATCCGATGCTCGGTGAGCTGCAGTGCGCTGGCGACGAGGGTCGACCCGTAGGAGTGGGCGATGACCGTCACCCGATCGGGCGGGCTGTCGCGCCGAGAGTCGTAGACCCCATCCAGAAAGGTGGCGAAACGGTCAGCACCGGAGGCCGCCCGGTCCATGTTGGGCACCTCGGGGAACGACGGCGCCCGATAGCCGAGCCAGGCGACGACGGCTGTGGGTCCGCCGCCTTGGTACATCGTCGCCGATCGCAGATCAGTCGCCGCGTTCAGATTCCCTTCGATTCCGTCGAGCGTCGTCCCCGCACCGGGCACATTGGCGAGCACCGTCGACGCGGTGTCGAGGTCGCCGATCGAGACGGCGGCGGTCAACATGCTGTCATCGGATCCGAACCCGATCAGCTGGGCGACGGTGCCTCCGAGCCGTGCCTGTCCATCGGCCCTGGCCAACCCCGCCACTAGAGCGTCCACCTGCCGCTCGAACTCCTCCAGCGACGGCCCGTCGGGAGACGCCAGTCCCATCGCGCTCCGCACCCCGCCGGGTCGGCGACCGCATCGGCGAGCAGCGAACGAGAGGCGACGTCTCGGGCGACGGCCGGCAGCCCGTCGAGGCCCGCAAGACCGACACGTGTCGCCAGAAGCAGCGCAGCGATGTCCTCCGGCGCGAGATCCAGCCGGGCCCACTCCGCCGCCACCGCGGCCGAATCCAGGCTCGGCTCCAGCAGCCGCAGCAGAACGGGTGGCGTGTGGGAGGAGGCGCGCGCATCGAGCGCGGTGTCGGTCAGACCTGCACCGCCCGCCAGCTCGAACGCGTCAGCGATCCGCTCGGCCCAGTTCGCGTCCTCGGCGAGCGCGACGAGGAAGGCCTCGAAGCCGGCCAGGACGTCGGCCTGCTCGATCTGCGCCCACCAGCAGTCCTCAAGGAAATGGTGCCAGGACGACGTCAGCAGGACGAGCGGGTCGGCCGCCTCGTCGACGAGCGCGCGGACTCCTCCGGCGAAGAGCCGGAGACGGTCGGGGTCGGCCGAGCTGCGCGCGCGGGTCGGCGAACCGCCGCAGTACCGGAACCGCGGCCGAGGGGCGAAGCTGGCCACGATCGGCGTAGGGATGATCGGTTCGGTACTCGGGCGCGGGTCGACGAGCTGCTCCAGGTTCCGCATCGACGCCAGGAGCGGATCGGCCGCGTCGCGCCGCCGCTGGGCCTCGCGCTCCTGCCACTCGGCGAGCTCACGTCGGCGCCGACTCTCGCGGTCGGCCTGACCCGCGACCAGAGTCACCTGCGCCGCCAGCTCGCGCAGCTCGTCGACGAGCCGGTGCCGATCGCCCACCTCGGCCTCGACGTTGTCGTGGAACATCCGCGAGTACGCTCCCGAGAAATCGATCATCGCCTCCTCGACCATCGCGCTCCTCGACGCGAACTGAGCGTCGAGCACGTCCGCCCCCGCTCGCAACCGAGCGCAGAGCGTCTCGGCTGTCTCTGCGTCGAACATCACGATCGACACGGCATCCATCACTCGCGACCTTCCCCTCACCGTCACGCACCGCTGAGGATAGGTCGACGCCGCACCGCGCTGCCGACGCTGGCGTCGAACACCACCTCCCGATCGCCGGATCAGGACCGAGGGGAGCCATCGGATCCCCTCGAGCAGCGAGGAGGCAGGACGCCTCAGCCGACCGGCGTGAGCAGCCCCGGGTCGCGGCGGTCGACCGTGCGGGAGTCGTTGACGCGACGGTCGACCCGATGTGCCGTGAGGGTCGCCGCCACAGCGACCGAAACCCGGTCGAGAGCCGCGAGCATCTCCTCCGTCGACGCGAGCGGAGCCGGATCCAGCCACTCCTCGCGGACGTCCGGAGTGAGGAACACGGGCATCCGCTCGTGCACCTCGCCGGAGGCGTCGCGGGCCTCGCGCGTGATGATCGTGAACGAGAGCCGCCAGTCGTCGCCCTCCCTGCGGGCGGCGTAGAGACCCGCGGCGGCGAGGATCGGCGCATCGCCGTGCACGAACCACGGCTGCTTGCCGTCGGCCCGCGCCTCCCACTCGTAGTAGCCGCGCATCGGGACGATAGCGCGCTGCTTCGCGAAGGCACCGCGGAAGAGTCCGTTTGCGGCGACCGACTCGAGGCGTGCGTTGATCGGCGACGGACCCCTTCCCTTCGACCACGAGGGGGTGAAGCCCCAGGAGGCGAGCTCGAGCTCACGCTCGACCGCACCGTCGTGCAGGCGCTCGCGCACGATCGGGGCACGGTCGGTCGGGGCGACGCTGAAGTCCGGAGCCCAGTCCTCGGCGCGCCCGCCCGCGGCGACGAACTCCTGGATCAGCTCGTCGGTCTCGGAGTCCATCGCGAATCGGCCGCACATGCGGGACACGCTACGCCGCAGCGCCGGTGGCCGCCCTCTTCGAGGGCGCGGACTCCGCTCAGGGTGCGACGCGCTCCTTCGCCGACCAGAACCGCATCAGGCGCCGGCGAGGAGCGAGCCCAGCGTTCCCGCGGCGAGATCGCCGAGGGTGTCCTCGTAGCCCACGAAGATGGCGGAGTCGATGAAGCGGTGCCCCGCCCACTCCCCCCACTCCCACAGCACGCCGGCCGTCGTGCCGAAGCAGGCGCACAGGACGATCGCCGGGGCGAGCGGCCCGCGCTCACCCGAGACGGCCGGCACGACTCCCGCCCGCGCCGCCACGAGGAAGGCGACGGCCGCGACCAGCCCGTTCAGCACGAAGTGCACCACCAGGTCCCAGCCTGCCCAGGCCTCGTAGAGACCGAGGACGCTGCTCCACGAGGCGACGAGCAGTGCAGCGCCGAACGCCGTATCGAGCGCCGGGCGGATTCCGAGGAACCGCGGGAGCACCAGCCCGATCGCGGCCAGCGCCAGAACGGCGACGTCGACCAGACCCCAGCCGATCCAGGCCGCCACGATGCTCGCCGCTCCAGCGCAGCGCACCGCGTCCGCCAGCCATTCGCCGCGCGTGCGCGGAGGCTGGAGGAAGGTGGCGACGAGGACGGAGCCGCTCACGGATTCGTGAAGCGCAGCACAGCCTGGACCGGCTCGTGGTCGGAGGGGGCCGCCTCGTCGTACCGGACCGCGTTGATCCCCGCCGAGACGACCTCGAAGGCGCCCTCGGTGACCATCAGCCAGTCGATCCGACGCCCCTCCGCCGGCGCCCGATAGTTGGAGTAGGTGCCCCACGACGGGGTGAGGCGGCGCTCGGCGGCGACCCAGGAGTCGGCGAGCCGGCCCTCCTCGACGAGCGCGCGGTAGGGCGCGGTGTCGACATCGGTGTTCGTATCGCCCATGACGATCGCCGGACGGCCGAGCGCCAGCACCCGCTCCGCGAGCAACTCGGCCGAGCGCAGCCGGGACTGCCGCGAGAGGTGGTCGAAGTGGGTGGCCACGACCGTCAGTTCGCGGCTGGTCGCGTGGTCGGTGAGCTCGGCGATCACCGCGGTCCGGGGTATTCGGTTGCCCCAGCTGCGCGAGCCGGCGACATCGGGAGTCTCGGAGAGGGCGATCTGCGTCCAGTGCCGCACGGCGAAGCGACTGCGGTCGATGAAGAGCATCACGCGCTCACCGCTCCGGTCGGGATCGCGGCCGAAGCCCATCGCCTCGAAGGAGGAGCCGAGGGTCTCGTGTACGACGGCCGATTGGTCGGGCAGCGCCTCTTGCACGGCGAGGATCGAGGGGCGCTCCTGCTCGAGGACTCTCTGTACGAGCGGCCTGCGGCGCTCCCACTGATCGACGGCGCGAGAGGTGAGGCGCGGCATCCTCCGACGGATGTTGTACGTCATCACGTGCAGGTCGGGCGCCTCGGTCGGGCCGATCAGAGGCGTCGGGACGATCATGCGACCAGCCTACGGGGCGGCTCGGCGTGATCCGGAGATGTGCGCTGACGGCTCTCGACGGCCCTAGTGTTCGAGCATGCCCCTCTCACCCGCACTCGCTGCGCTCGCCGACGCCTCCTTCGTCTCGCTGACGACCTTCCGGAAGACTGGCGCCGGCGTCTCGACCCCCGTCTGGATCGCGCGCGACGGCGACGGGTTGATCGTGACCACACCGCGCCGGAGTGGCAAGGTGAAGCGCCTCCGCAACGACCCTCGAGTGACGCTGGCGCCGTGCGACCGGCGTGGTCGGGTCGCCGAGGGTGCGGCCGTCGTGGAGGCGAGCGCCCGGATCGACGCCGACCCACGCGAGGTCGAGCGCCTCGGCCGCGTGTTCCTGGCGAAGTACCGGCTCGAGTACCGCGTGTTCCTGCTGATCGAGCGCCTCGTCACCCGGGGCGACCGCACCCGCGTGATGCTGCGCGTGACGGACCACTGAGCCCCCTCGCCGCGCGGCGAACGACGGTGCTCCTGCGCGCCGTGCGGCCGCTCATCGGGCCCGTCCCGGTGACGCGCCGCCGCCGGGCCGGCTCGAGCACCCGCTCGGCGACGATCCGGCAAGCAGGTCACGCACCGCTCGAGCGGGAGCGACGGCCCGCCGATCCGATCGGCGGAACGACGGAGGGCGGGACCGGCTGGTCCCGCCCTCCGTCGTTCGATGCCCTACTCCGAGGGCTCCTCCGGCTCTCCGCCGGACACGGTGTCGGTGTCGCCACCACCGGACGAGGTGTCCGTCCCGGTGCCGTCGGGGAGTTCCTCGGTCTTCTCGGTGTCCTCACCCGTGGTGCGGTCGCTGCTCATGGCGCTCTCCCTTCCCGTCGGCGCTCTGCCGACCCTCCCACTCTGCACCGCGAACGTCCGGCTGGGCAGGGGGTGGCGGAGGCGGCTCCGCCGTGACGGATCGCCGCCTACTCCTCGACGACGATCGTGGTGATGACCGGATTGCGGCGGTGACGGCGGGTCAGCCAGCGGCCCAGAGTGCGGGTGATCAGCTTCTCCATCGCCTCGCGGTCGGTCGGCGAACCGGCGGCCTGCAGAACCGCCTCGTCGATCGCCTTGCTCGCGTTCGCCTTCCAGCCCGGCTCCTCGACGAAGCCGCGGGTGAAGAACTCGACGGGCTCGCCGAGAGTGCCACGGTCGACGTCGACGATGGCGAGGACGGTGATCGCCCCCTCCTCGGCGAGGACGCGGCGGTCGAGCATCGCGTCCTCGGTGGCGACTCCCATCGTGGTGCCGTCGACCAGGATGTGGTCGGCCTCGATGCGGCCGCTCATGCGGGCACGCCCCTTGACCAGGTCGATCGAGACGCCGTCCTCGATCACGAAGACATCCTTCTCGTCGATCCCGGTGCGGGTCGCGATGGCCGCGTTCGCGGTGAGGTGGCGCCATTCGCCATGCACAGGCAGCACCGCGGTGGGGCGCAGGATGTTGTAGCAGTAGGCGAGCTCGCCTGCGCTGGCGTGACCCGAGACGTGCACCTTGGCGTTGCCCTTGTGCACGACGGTCGCACCCCAGCGGGTGAACGCGTTGATGATCCGGTAGATCGCGTTCTCGTTGCCGGGGATCAGCGAGCTGGCCAGCAGCACGGTGTCGCCGGGGCCGATGTCGATGATGTGGTCCTTGTTGGCCATGCGCGAGAGGGCCGCCATCGGCTCCCCCTGCGAGCCGGTGCAGATCATCACGATCTCGGTGGCGGGCAGCTTCTCGAGCACCTTCATGTCGACGACGAGGCGGCCGGGATCTTGAGGTAGCCGAGGTCGGCGGCGATTCCCATGTTGCGCACCATCGAGCGGCCGACGAAAGCGACCTTGCGGCCGTGGCGGTGCGCGGCGTCGAGGACCTGCTGGATGCGGTGCACGTGGCTCGCGAAGCTCGAGACGACGATGCGGCGCGGCGCGGTGCGGAACACCTGGTCGATCGCGGGGGCGAGGTCGCCCTCCGAGATCGCGAAGCCGGGCACGTCGGCGTTGGTGGAGTCGACGAGGAAGAGGTCGACGCCCTCGTCGCCGAGCCGGGCGAAGCCGGGGAGATCGGTGGTGCGCCCGTCGAGCGGGAACTGGTCCATCTTGAAGTCGCCCGTGTGCAGCACGAGGCCGGCCTCGGTGCGGATCGCGACGGCGAGCCCGTCCGGGATCGAGTGGTTCACGGCGAGGAACTCGAGGTCGAAGACGCCGGCGTCGACGCGGTCGCCCTCCTTGACCGGGCGGGTGCGCGGAGTGATCCGGTGCTCGGTGAGCTTCGCGGTGATCAGTGCGAGGGTGAAGGTCGAGGCGATGATCGGGATGTCGGCCCGCTCCTTCAGCAGATACGGCACGCCCCCGATGTGGTCCTCATGGCCGTGCGTCAGAACGATCGCCTCGATGTCCTTCAGGCGCGAGCGGATTGCGGCGAAGTCGGGGAGGATCACGTCGATCCCGGGCTGGTTCTCCTCGGGGAAGAGCACGCCGCAGTCGACGATGAGCAGCTTGCCCTTGTGCTCGAAGACGGTCATGTTGCGGCCGATCTCGCCGAGGCCGCCGAGCGGAGTGATCCGCAGGGCACCCTTCTCGAGGGGCTTCGGCTGGGGGAGCTCGAGGTGGTGGCGGGCGGGCTTCTGGGATCTCGTGGTTCTCATGCGGTGCTTTCCGGAGGGAGTGGCTGGACGCGCGCGCTCGGGCGCAGGGGTCCGACCGCGCGCCCGGGTGGGCCGCGGTGATGTGTCGCTCCGGCGTGATCATGCGCGTCCGGGAGCGGGTGGAGGTGTGCGGGACGGGACCGGTCGGCCGCTCTCACGCGGGAGGAGCCGTCCGTTCGGCGCGCACGTGCGCACCGACCGTCCTGTACAGCATGCCAGCAGTTCCCTGGATCGCGCGTGCGCAGCGCACCCTCCGCGCTGAAGAGCGCCTCCGCGTCGACGACACCCTCGGCGCACGGAGAGGGCCCGCCGTCCGCGGAGAGAGCCCTCGGCGCACGGAAAGGGGAGAGCGGGAACCCGCCCTCCCCCGACTCCCCCCGGTCGCGCTCGCTCTGTCCTGACGAGGCGTGCGCGGGGATCCCGGAGCGTCAGTCAGCCGGATCGGCCTCCGAGGAGGCCGTCGTGCGGGCGCGGTTCGTGAGATCGTCGAGCGCTTCGAGATGCCGCGCGAACGCCGACCGCCCGGCCGGGGTGAGGCTGAGCCAGGTGCGCGACCGGCGGCCGATGTGGCCCTTGCGGATGCGGGCGTAGCGACCTCTTCGAGGTGGGTCGCGGCCTTCGAGAGGGCGGAGGGCGCTGTGCCGGTCGCCTGGGCGATGATCGCGAACTCCGCTTCGTCGCACCCGGCGAGGAACGCGGCGACCTTCAGCCGGGGAAGGCTGCTGAACACCTCGTCGACGACCGCCTCGGCCTGGCCGAGGGCGCCGCTCATCGCTTCCACCAGAGGTGGAGGCGGTTGGCGTGCTCGAGCGCGAAGGGGACGACGATGGCCAGCCACACCCCGACCGCAGAGGCCGGGCCGAGCGTCAGGGCCACCAGCCACAGCGCGAGCATGACGACCAGCACGAGCGGCGTCACCGCCCAGTAGCGGATCCGCGCGAGCCGGCCGTCGCGTGGGATCACTCCGTTGACCCGCCAGGACGCCAGGAGGAACGGGAAGGAGGCCGCGTTCAGCGTGAGCACCACGACTCCGACGAAGGGGACGAACCAGCCGACGACGACGCCGACCGTCACCACCCCGACACCGAGGAGGAACAGGAGCGTGCTGAAGACCGCGTACCAGCGCGGGATGCCCCGGTGGTTCTCGGCCTGCCTGGTGAGGGTGGCGGCGACGGTCAGTGCCGCGGCTCGATCTGTCGATGCGTTCATGGTTTCACCGTAGCATGCTGTTTCCATTTGGAAACAACATGCCGGGTTGTCTCTCAGGTTGGCGCCCGATCTCAGCCGAGCGGGCGCTCCGCCTGGGCGAGCACACCGGTCAGGACCGGGCGCGTGGCGAGGAGGGAGAGTCGCACGAGAGCCACGCCGGCGACCAGGCAGGCGATGATGACGACGACCGACAGGGGAGCGATGACGGTCGCTAGTCCCAGGAGGGGCAGCACGATGATCGCGCCGAGCAGCGACGAGCCGACCGTCACGAACACGAGCGGAGACATCACGGCGCGGACCCTGGCGGCGTCCATCGTCGCGACGGGCGCCCCCATCCGGTCGAGGCTCACGTAGAGGTCGCGCCGGTCGAGCACGGCGGCCGCCTGACCCACTCCCACCGAGCAGGCCACCATGAGGAAGGACGCGAGAAGCGTGCTGAAGATGCCGGTGCGGAAGTCGTCAACGAACGTCGGCTCCCACGACGACGACCCGATCGAGTCCATCAGAGCGAGGCCGCCGCCTCCGACGACCGCGATGAAGCTCGTCATCGCGATGCCGCCGACCAGGCGCCACGCAGCCTTCGGCGACTCGAGGATGCTGCGGGCCGCGAGGAGCGACTCGGCGGTCTTCGCCACCCGGAGGCGACGGCGGGCGAACAGTGCGATCGCCCACGGGCCGATGATCCCGAGCACGCCGACCGCCAGCCCGAAGGCGACGACGATCACGGCGATGCCGGCACCGGCGCCGCCGGCCACGGCCGCGAGGAAGGCGACGACGATCAGGACGACGCCGAGGACCGGGCGGATCCACGAGACACGCGCTGCCTGCTGCCTCTGCCGGACGCCCAGGGGCGAGACGACGACGGACCGCAGCCCGATCGCCGCACTCACGGCCGCCAGGAGCGCCACACCACCGAGGACTCCGAGGATCCCGAGCGGCCCGGCCCAGAGCGCGGTCGGTCCGAACGGAGCACCGTGGAAGTGGATGAGGCCGAGGAGCGGCGTGGTGACGGCGTGGAGCACGATGCCCCCGAGCGCCCCGACCACGGCGAGCGCCGTCGACTCGATCACGGTGATGAGGGCGACGGTCCTCGCCGTCGCTCCGAGCAGCCGCAACGTCGCGAGGCGGTCGTCGCGGCGCCGCGCAGAGAGCCGGGCCGCCGCTCCACCGAGGGTCGTGAGGGGGACCAGGAGGAGCGCGAGCATGATCAGGGTGAAGTCCTGGAACATCACCCAGTACTCGTCGTCCGAGCCCCAGAAGTACCGGAGCGCGCCCACGGTCGTCATCATCAGCGCCGACGTGACGGCGAAGGCGACGATCGGCAGGACGACGGTGGCGGGAGTGGCAGCGCTCGGGCGCGCGAGCATCCACGTGATCAGGAAAACGGGGGCGCGTCCGTGCGAGGGTCGCGAGGTCTCGGGGGCGAGCGTGCTCATCGTCCGTCCTCCTGAGCCGCCGCGCCGGCGCCGGAACCGGAGGCGGCCTGCGCTCCCGGTGCAGCGGAGTCGCCGACGATGCGGCCGTCCGAGACCTGCACGATGCGGGAGCAGCGGGCGGCGACCCTCTCGTCGTGGGTGACCACCACGAGCGTGCGTCCCTGGCCCACGGTCGAGCCCAGGAGCGCCTCCATCACGCTGGCACCGGTGGCGGAGTCGAGGGCGCCTGTCGGCTCGTCGGCGAAGATCACCGAGACGCCGCCGACCTGCGCACGGGCGATCGCGACACGCTGCGCCTGGCCTCCGGAGAGCTCGCCGATCCGCCGCTTCTCCATTCCCTCGAGGCCGAGCACCGCGAGCCACTCGGCGGCCCGGACCTCGGCGTCCGAGCGCCGAGCGCCGGCGAGCAGGAGCGGAAGGGCCACGTTCTCGACAGCGGTGAGCTCGGGGACGAGGAGCCCCTGCTGGAAGACGAAGCCGAAGGCCTCCCGGCGCAGGCGCGAGCGCTCGCCGTCGGACAGCGCCGTCAGATCGACCGGGCCGCTCGGGCTCTCGAAGCGCACCGTCCCGGAGTCGGGACGCTGGATCGCGGAGAGGCAGTGAAGAAGGCTGGACTTGCCGGATCCCGACGCGCCCATGACGGCGACCGACTCCCCCCGGTGGATCGTCAGGTCGACTCCGTCGAGGGCGGCGGTCGAGCCGTACCGCAGGACGAGCGACGAGGCGTGGAGGAGTGGATTCTGCATGCCTTCAGCCTGGCCGGGCGCACTGCCGGCCGCATCGCCCGCTCGGATCATCGGGGGTCATCCCCTGGAGGGTGCGGACGCCCACTCCGGGCGGGCGCCGTCGAGGATCAGCGGCTCGAGAGCAGCTCGACGAACTCGTCGGCCATCGCCAGCTGGACGCGGAGCGCCTCCCGCCGCTCGCGCGCCTGGCCGATGAAGAGCTCGAGCTGAGCGCGCAGCTCCGTCGACGCGTCCTCGCCCTGCTCGTCGAGCGTGTCGATCACGCGCAGCAGAGCGGCCATCTCGTCGAGGGCGAAGCCCAGAGGCTTCATCCGGCGGATGAGGAGGAGGCGGTCGTAGTCGGTCGACGTGTAGAGGCGGAAGCCGCCCTCAGTGCGGCCCGAGGCCGTGACCAGGCCGATCTCGTCGTAGTGGCGCAGCGTGCGGAGGGAGAGGCCCGTCCGCTCGGCGAGTTCGCCGATGTGCATGGTCTCGGTCATGCTCCCCCTCTCGGATCGACCCTTACGTGAGGGTAGAGTCTCACTCGCCGCTGATGCGCCCCTGCAAGCCTGGCATCATCGCTCGCCGTTGCCGACCCGCCACCGCAGACCGTCCACCCTCCTGCTCCCCGTCGAGCACCCCTCCCCTCTGGAGCCGCCGCGATGGCCCCCGCCACGACGTCCCCCGCCCGCTATCGAGCCGAGCCGTCCGTGCTGACGGCCCTGCGCACCCCGCGCATCCTGACCCGCGAGGTGCTCGCCGGCCTCGTCGTCGCGCTGGCCCTCATCCCGGAGGCCATCTCGTTCTCGATCATCGCGGGCGTGGACCCGCGGATGGGGCTTTTCTCCTCCTTCGTGATGGCCGTCTCGATCGCGTTCCTCGGCGGACGGCCCGCGATGATCAGCGCCGCGACCGGCGCGGTCGCCCTGGTGATCGCGCCCGTCGCACGGGAGTACGGGATGGACTACCTCCTCGCGACCGTCGTCCTGGCCGGTCTGTTCCAGATCCTGCTCGGGCTGATGGGAGTCGCGAAGCTGATGCGGTTCATCCCGCGCAGCGTCATGGTCGGCTTCGTCAACGCGCTGGCCGTGCTGATCTTCTCTGCACAGATCCCGCACCTGATCGGGGTCCCCTGGCTCGTCTACCCGCTGGTCGCGATCGGCATCGGCATCATGGTCCTGATGCCGCGTCTGACCAGGGCCGCGCCGGCGCCGCTGGTCGCCATCGTCCTGATCACCGCGGCGGTCGTCGTCACCGCCGTCGCCGTCCCGACCGTGGGCGACCAGGGCGAGCTGCCGCGCAGCCTCCCGGAGCTGCTCGTGCCGAGCGTGCCGCTCACCGTCGAGACCTTCACGACCATCGCTCCCTTCGCGCTCGCCATGGCCCTCGTCGGGCTGCTGGAATCGCTGATGACCGCCAAGCTCGTCGACGACATCACCGACACCCGCTCGCAGAAGACCCGGGAGTCGCTGGGTCAGGGCGCCTCGAACGTCCTCTCCGGCCTGTTCGGCGGCATGGGCGGCTGCGCGATGATCGGGCAGACGATGATCAACGTGAAGGCGTCAGGGGCGCGCACCCGGATCTCGACCTTCCTCGCCGGCGTGTTCCTGCTGGTCCTCGTCGTCGTCCTCGGCGACATCGTGGCCCTCATCCCGATGGCGGCCCTCGTCGCCGTCATGATCATGGTGTCCGTCGGCACCTTCGACTGGCACAGCGTCCGCCCCTCGACGCTGCGGCGGATGCCGATCGGCGAGACCGTGGTGATGGTGGCGACCGTCGCGGTCGTCGTCGCGACCCACAACCTCGCGATCGGAGTCATCGTCGGCGTGATCGCCGCGATGGTCGTCTTCACCCGCCGCGTCGCGCGTGTCGCCACCGTCGATCGCACCCTCTCGGCCGATGGCACGACCGCGCACTACACGGTCACAGGCGAGCTGTTCTTCGCCTCCAGCAACGACCTCACCACGCAGTTCTCCTATGCCGAGGACCCGTCGCGCGTCGTCATCGACCTCTCCGCCTCGCACATCTGGGACGCCTCGACCGTTGCGGCTCTCGACGCGGTGACCACGAAGTACCGGCGCCACGGCACGGAGGCTGTCATCGAGGGCATGAACGAGGCGTCCACCCGGATGCACCGCCGGCTCGCGGGCAATCTGGGTGCGGGGGGCTGACGGGCCTCTTCCGGGCGTACAGTCGCACTACGGGGCGAGCTTGACCGAGCGGCGTCGATGCACGGACGATCCGAGGGCGACCAGCATGATCCGTACCATTATGACTCTGCACGACCGGGCTCTCGGGCTCGAGGAGGGGGTCGACGTCGCCGGCGTCAAGACGTCGATCGAGACCACCCTCCGCAGCGGCGGCGGCTTCGTCGAGCTGGTGGTCGTCGGCAACCGCGCGGTGTCGGTGCTGATCTCGGCGGGCACGCTCCTTCTGATCGATCAGGAGGACGTGGCGGAAGACGACCGCGACGCCCGCGGCGCCGGAGTGTCCTTCGAGGAGATGGTGATCGCCGTCGACTCGCTCTGACGGGGAGCGACGCTTCCGCGGGCGACGGGGCTAGTCCGCGAGCAGGCGCCCGCGCTCCTCGAGCAGCCGGCGCAGATGGCGCGCGAGCACGAGCTCCTCCGCGATCCGGCCCAGCAGCCCGAGCGGAGCAGCGAAGGTCAGCCGGTCGGTCATCACCGAGCCGGCGCAGGGTCCCGCGTCCGCGAAGAGGTGCTCGTGCCGGAACGCGCGGAACGGGCCGCGCGTCTGCTCGTCGACGAAGCGCCGAGGCCGATCGAACACCGTGACGCGGCTGGTCAGCGTCAGCGGCACCCCGACGTGCACGGCCCGCCACGTCACGTCCTCGCCCGGTCCGATCAGGCCGGAGACGACTCCACCGATCGCCCGCTCGCGGGCCCGGGCCTGGGTCGCCTCGTGCAGGCCGATGTCCCGCGCGCGATCGAACAGCTCGAGGGCCGGGCGGTGGGAGCGGGTGACGCACTCGATCGTGACGGGCATGCGCCCATCCTGCTCCTCGCCCCGCGGCACAAGGCCCAGCGAGCCGGGCGCCCCGTCCGCTTGACTAGGGGGATGCGCCGATGGTCGGCGCGTTCGGGAGGCGACATGGCGAATCATCGTTTCGAGCTGCGGTCCGGCCGCGGGATCGGCGTCTCGGCCGCGGGGGATCCCGTCGCCGACCGGCTGGTGGTGTTCTGCCACCCCACCCCCGGAGCGGGCGGCTTCGATCCCGACCCCACCGTCACCGGACCCTGGGGCCTGCACCTGCTGATCCTCGACCGCCCCGGCTACGGCGCCTCCGACCCGGTCGACGCCGCGCACGGGCGGGTCCAGGACCGCGCCGACGACCTCGCCGAGTACCTGCGCCGCTCCGAGCGCACGGCGCGCATGGTCGAGGGCGCGCGATTCGGCAGCGTCGGAGTCGTCGGCTGGGGCTCGGGAGGAGTCTTCGCCCTCTCGCTCGCGGCCCGGCACCCCGACCTCATCGACCGCCTCGCCCTCGTCGGCACCCCGGCGCCGCCCCAGGCCGGCGTCCTGGTGCACCCGACGGGCGCGTGGGAGCGGCGCGAGACTCTCCCGGACGAGGACGCCGCGACGATCGCCGCCTCCCTCCCCACCGCCGAACCGGGACTCGATGCGCTCGGCATCGAGCCCGACGACCCGGTGCTCGCCGGCCACGGCGGGCTCCGCAACCGGCTCGAGCGGATGCTCGGCGAGGGCTGGCGGCAGGGGCCGGGCGGCGCAGCGACCGACCTGGCCGCGCTCCGCGACGGCTCCTGGGCCGACGACCTCGACCGGGTGAGCGCCGACACTCTGCTGGTGCACGGCGACTCCGACCCGGTGGCGAGCGCCGAGGACGGCCGCTGGTACCGCGGGCGGCTCGCGCACGCCCGCACGGCCACCGTCGACGGTGCGGGGCGGTTGGCGCTGGTGCGGGAGTGGCGGCGGATCCTCGACCACGTCGCTCCGCTCGAGCGCGGGGCGGAGGACCGATGACGCGCCCCGCGCTGGGCGCCGGCCCGCGTGTGCTCGTCGCGGCGATGGCCGTCTCGGGGGTGGTGCACCTGGTGCGGCCGCGCGTGTTCGACACCGTCGTGCCACGCGGGATGCCCGGTTCGGCGCGCGGCTGGGTGCTCGTCTCCGGAGCGGCCGAGCTGGCCTGCGCCGCGGCGACCGTACACCCGAGCACGCGTGCGATCGGCGGGGTCGCCTCTGCCGCGCTCATGGCGGCCGTTTTCCCGGGCAACGTGCAGATGGCGAGGGACGCACGCGCCCGCGGTCGCGCGTGATCACGCTGCTGCGTCTGCCGCTGCAGATCCCGCTCGTACTGTGGGGGCTCGAGGCGGCCCGCACGCGCTGACGCCGGGCGCGGCCGGGCGAAGCCTCGGGAG
>NZ_LIIN01000032.1 GCF_001634385.1 Rathayibacter tanaceti
CTGGGCGCGCTCGACGCGCGGGCGCGGGCGCGCTCGACGCCCTGGCCCACGTGCGGCACGGCGGCCAGGAGCTTCCTGGTGTACTCGGCCTTCGGGACCGAGAACAGCTCGGCGACCGTCGCCTCCTCGACGAGCTCGCCTGGTACATCACGGCGACACGGTCGGCCAGGTCGGCGACGACGCCCATGTTGTGGGTGATCAGCACGATCGACGTGCCGAACTCGTCGCGGCAGCGGCGGAGCAGATCGAGGATCTCGGCCTGCACCGTCACATCGAGCGCGGTGGTCGGTTCGTCGGCCACGATCAGGCCCGGGTCGAGCACGAGAGCCATCGCGATCACGACACGCTGCTTCTGCCCGCCGGAGAACTGGTGCGGGTAGTAGTCCACCCGCTTCTCCGGCTCGGGGATGCCGACGGTGCGCAGGACCTCGATCGCGCGCTGCCGCGCCTCCTTCTTCGAGACGGAGCCGTGGGCGCGCAGCCCCTCGGCGATCTGCCAGCCCACCGTGAAGACGGGGTTGAGCGCCGTCCCCGGCTCCTGGAACACCATCGCCACGTCGGTGCCGCGCAGTTCGCGCAGGCGCGCCTTCGGGACAGACACGACATCGGTGGCCGAGCTGCCGTCCTTCTTCGAGAGCAGCACGACGCCGGAGGCGGTGGCCGTCTCGGGGAGCAGACCCAGGATCGTCTTCGCCGTTACGGTCTTGCCGCTGCCGGACTCGCCGACGATCGCGAGCACCTCGCCGCGCTCGACACGGAGGCTGACCCCGGCGACGGCGCGGACGGCTCCGCGGTCACTCGCGAAGGCGACCTCGAGATCGGTGATGTCGACGATCGGGCGGCCGTGGCCACGATCGGTGCGCTGGTCGCTCATCGCGTCCCCTCCACTCCGGCGACGGGATCGTGCCCCGGCGTCTCCACGCCGTCGGCGGCGAGCACGCCGCCCGGCACGACGGATGTCGCGGCCACGTCTCCGGAGCCGGCGGCCACCGCGCGCCGACCACGCAGGCGCGGGTCGGCCAAGTCGTTGAGGCTCTCGCCGACGAGGGTGATGCCCAGCACCACCAGCACGATGGCCAGGCCGGGGAACACCGAGGTCCACCAGATGCCGCTCGTGACGTCGGAGAGCGCCTTGTTGAGGTCGTAGCCCCACTCGGCGGCCGAGGTCGGCTCGATGCCGAAGCCGAGGAACCCCAGGCCCGCGAGGGTCAGGATCGCCTCGGACGAGTTGAGCGTGAAGATCAGGGGCAGGGTCCGGGTGGCGTTGCGCAGGACGTGACGGAACATGATCCGCGGCGTCGACGCTCCGATGACCTTCGCCGACTCGACGAAAGCGTCGCCCTTGATCCGGACCGTCTCAGCCCGGATCACACGGAAGTACTGCGGGATGTAGACGACGGTGATCGAGACCGCCGCTGCGAGGATGCCGGCCCAGAGATTGGACTGGCCGCCCGAGATGACGATGGACATGACGATCGCCAGCAGCAGGGTCGGGAACGCGTAGATCGCGTCGCAGATCACCACGAGCACCCGGTCGAGCCAGCCGCCGAGGTAGCCGGAGACGAGGCCGAGGAAGACGCCGAGGAAGATCGAGAGCACCACGGCGACCACGATCACCAGGAACGCGGTCTGCGCGCCCCAGATCACCCGGGAGAGCACGTCGTAGCCGCCGACGGTCGTGCCGAGCAGGTGCTCGGCGCTCGGCGGCTCCTGCGCACCGAACGAGCCGTCTCCGTTGCGCAGCTGCGAGTACCCGTAGGGCGCGATCAGCGGGGCGAGGAGCGCGACCAGGAGGAAGGCGCCCGTGATCACGAGGCCGGTGATGAGCATCCCCCGCTGGAGGCCGACGCTCTGACGGAGCTGGCGGAGGACCGGCAGGCGGTCGACGAGGCGGCGGCGCGGACGCGCCGGGGCGGTGGTGCTCATGCTCAGTACCTCACTCGCGGGTCGATGAGCGCCGCGATGACGTCGACGATGAAGTTGGTCAGCGCGACGATCACCGCGAGCAGGGCGACGATGCCCTGCACGGCGACGAAGTCGCGCGCCTGGAGGTACTCCGCGAGCTGGAAGCCGAGGCCCTTCCACTCGAAGGTGGTCTCGGTGAGGACGGCCCCGCCGAGCAGCAGCGCGATCTGCAGGCCGATCACGGTGATGATCGGGATGAGCGCGGGCCGGTAGGCGTGCGTGCGGACCAGGCGGAACTCGCTCACTCCGCGGGAACGGGCGGCGTCGACGTAGTCGGTGCCCAACGTGCCGATCACGTTCGTGCGCACCAGGCGGAGGAAGATGCCCGCCGTGAGCAGGCCCAGCGCGACAGCAGGCAGCACCGCGTGCGAGAGTACGTCGCTGATCGCCGCCGGATCCCCGGTCTGGATCGCGTCGATGAGGTAGATGCCGGTCTTGTTCTCGAGGAACTGGAGCGAGAGCTCGGTGCTCGTGGAGGCCCTCCCCGCGACGGGGAACCACTTGAGCCAGACCGAGAAGACCAGCTTGAGCAGCAGGCCCGCGAAGAAGACGGGCGTGGCGTAGCAGAGGATCGCGAAGATGCGCAGCACCGCGTCAGGGGTGCGGTCGCGGTGGTAGGCGGCGAGCATCCCGAGCGGGATGCCGACGAGGAACGCCACGATCAGGGCGTAGAAGGCGAGCTCGACCGTCGCCGCACCGTAGGTGACCAGCACCTCGGTGACCGGGCGGCCGTCGCTGAGGGTGGTACCGAAGTCGCCGGTGAGCAGCTTGCCGAGGTACTCGAGGTACTGCACGATCAGCGGCCGGTCGTAGCCCGCCGCGGCGACGCGCTCGGCGAGCTGATCGGCGGTCAGGCGTCCGCCGAGCGCCGCGGTGATCGGATCGCCGGTCGAGCGCATGAGCAGGAACACCATCGTCACGAGGATGAAGACGGTCGGGATGATGAGCAGGAAGCGGACGAGCAGATAGCGCCCGAGTCCGCCTCCGGAGCCGCGCGGTCGCCGGGTGGGCGCCGTCGCCGCAGCCGTCGTGGCTGTCGTCACGTGATGCCTTTCGTGGAGAACGGCCGGCGCCTCCTGTCGGGGAGGCGCCGGCCGTGAGGGGTGGATCAGCCCTTGCTGAACGCGGCGTAGCGGACCTTGAACGACGCGTCGAGCGTGTCCTCGGCCCCGCTGACGGTTCTGCCGACGACCGCGACCTGCGAGCCCTGCAGGTAGGGGACGGTCGACAACTGCGCCGCGACCTTCTCCTGGATCTGCTCGATCAGCGCGGTGCGCTCAGCGGGGTCGGTGGTCGAGACCTGCTGGGCGATCAGACTCTGCACCTCCGCGTCGTCGTAGTGGTTCGCGAGGAAGTTCTCCTTGATGAAGAACGGTGACAGGTAGTTGTCGGCGTCGGAGTAGTCGGGGAACCAGCCGAGCTGGTACGCCGGGTAGACGTCGCTCGAGCGGTCCTTCGAGTACTGCACCCACTCGGTGGTCTGCAGGTTCACCGTGAAGAGCCCCGTCGACTCGAGCTGGTCCTTGATCAGCGCGTACTCGTCGCCAGAGGACGGACCATAGTGGTCGTTCGAGTACTGCAGGTTGAGCGTGACCGGGCCGGTGACGCCGGCGGCCGCGAGGGTCGCCTTGGCCTTCTCAGCGTCGGGCGCTCCGTTGCCGTCGCCGTAGAGCGACTTCAACGGCTCGACCGCGCCGGTCAGGCCGGCCGGGACGTAGGAGTACAGCGGGGTGTAGGTGCCCTTATAGACCTGGTCGGCGATCTCGTCGCGGTCGATCAGATCGGCCACGGCCTGGCGCACGGCCAGCGCCTTCGTGCTGTCGGCCTCTGCCGTCGTCGCGCCGAAGGGCTGGGTGTCGAAGTTGAAGACGATGTAGCGGATCTCGCCGCCGGGACCGTCGACGACCTTCACCCGGTCGTTGCCGCGCAGATCCTCGACGTCGGTCGCCGAGAGGCTGCGCAGGGCCACGTCGATGTTGCCCTCCTGGATGTCCAGTTTGAGGTTGGAGGAGTCGGCGTAGTACTTGACGTTCACGGTGCCGGTCCTGGCCTCGCCGAGCACGCCCTGGTAGTCGGGGTACACCTTGTACTGGATGAGATTGTTCACGTCGTAGTTCGCGATCGTGTACTGGCCGGCGAACGCGTTCCCCGAGACGATGTCGGTGTCGGGCGTGAGCTCGTCGGCCGAGAACACCTCTTCGTCCACGATCGGGCCGGCGGGGCTCGAAAGGATCTGCGGGAAGGTCTGATCGTTCTCGGACTTGAGCGTAAACACCACGGTCGTGTCGTCGGGAGCCGCGACGCTGTCAAGGTTCGCGAGCAGCGACGACGGGCCGTTCTCCGCCGCGATGCCGACCTGGCGGTCGAAGGAGAACTTCACGTCGGAGGAGGTGAGGTCGTGGCCGTTGGCCCACTTCAGTCCCTCCTTCAGCGTCACGGTGTACTCGGTGGGCGAGGTGAACTCGGCCGACTCGGCGATGTCCGGCTCGACGTCCGGGCTGCCGTAGGGAGTGTTCATCAGGAACGGGAACACCTGGTTCATCACGGCGAACGAGCCGTTGTCGTACGAGCCGGCGGGGTCGAGGCTGGTGATCTTGTCGGTGGTGCCGATGGTCAGGGCCCCTCCGGCGCTGCCGCCGGACGAGTCGTTCCCGCCGGCGGAGCAGCCCGCCAGCACGAGCGCGACCGCGGCGAAACCTGCCGCAGCGGCGAGTGCGCGGGTACCGCGGGTGGATGCGGATGTCATCTCCGTCTGCCTCTTCCTGTCAGGGATGGTATGCGGGCGCGCACAGGGCGCACGGACTCTCGGCACACAGGTCACCTGTGGGCAGTGGCGTCACGACGCTGGACGCCCGCATTGCTGTTCCTCAGTCGTAACACAGTTGAGAACCGACTCCGAACCCCAGCGGGGGTGCCGCGGATTTCTTCACACGACCGCAACACGCTCATCGGGAGCGCCTCACTCTGTGCGCAGCGCACGCTTCTGGCGCTCGAGCTCGACCAGCCGCACTTGCACCGCCCGCGACATCACGGGGTCGGCGGAGGCTCGCTGCAGCGCCCCGCGCAGCTCCGCGATCTCGCGAAGCAGGTCGCGCTCGATCAGCGAGATCGCCACATCGCGGGCGTAGCGGGTCAGGCCGGCCTCATCGGCGGCGGGGATCGGCGCGACGGCGAGCTGGCGCACCAGGGAGGCGAACGGACCGGGGACGTCGGCGGCGACGTGCTCGACCCAGTCGCGGTCCTCCGCCCGCTCGAGGTTCGCGACCACGGAGTCGCGCACGACGCGCAGGGTCTCGTTGGTGACGGCCGCGTGCGCGGCGCGCGTGAGCAGCTCCGAGCCCATCGCCTGGGGCAGCTGGAGCATCGCCATGAGCGCCTCGCGCTCGATCCGCGTGACGACGTCGACCGGAAGGTCGGCAAGGCGGGCGCCGAGCGGAGGCTCGACGGCAGCGCCCTCGCCGTTGCGCGGCTCGCCGTCCGGCGGCACGCGGTTCTGCCGATCGCGGTTCTGCTGATCGCGGTTCTGGCCACCGGAGGAGCGCGAGCGCGAGCCGGCGGACCGCACCGCGGAGTTCACCTCGGCCATGTCGAGGCCCAGCATGCGGGCGAGCTCGCGCGAGTAGCCGGGCCGGAGGGCCGGATCACGGATCTCAGCCACCACGGGAGCGGCCGCGCGTAGCGCCGCGATCCGCCCCTCGACCGTCTCGAGGTCGTAGCGGTCGAGCAGCTGACGGATGACGAATTCGAACATCGGCTTCTTGTCGTCGATCAGCCTGCGCACGGCGTCGTCACCCCGGTTCAGGCGTAGGTCGCAGGGGTCGAGGCCCTCGGGCGCGACGGCGACGAAGGTCTGGGCGGCGAAGCGGTGCTCCTCCTGGAACGCGCGCATCGCCGCCTTCTGCCCTGCCGCGTCTGGATCGAAGGTGAAGACCACCTCGCCCACTCCGCTGTCATCGCCGAGGACCCGGCGCAGCACCTTGATGTGGTCGACGCCGAAGGAGGTGCCGCAGGTGGCGACGGCGGTCACGACGCCGGCCAGGTGGCAGGCCATCACGTCGGTGTAGCCCTCGACCACGACCACCTGGTGGCCGCGTGCGATCGCCCGCTTCGCGAGGTCGAGCCCGTAGAGCACCTGCGACTTGTGGTACACGGGCGTCTCGGGAGTGTTCAGGTACTTGGGCCCCTTGTCCTCCTCGAGCAGACGACGGGCGCCGAACCCCACGGTCTGCCCGGTGACGTCTCGGATCGGCCAGACCAGGCGGCCACGGAAGCGGTCGTAGACGCCGCCCCGGTTGCTGCTGCTGACCAGTCCCGCCGCCGTCAGCTCCTCCTCAGAGAAGCCGCGGCGCGTGAGCGCGGTCGTCAGACCGTCCCACCCGTCGGGGGCGAAGCCCACTCCGAACCGGTCGGCCGCTGCACGGTCGAAACCGCGCTCGCCGAGGAAACGGCGGCCCACATCGGCTCCGGGAGTCGCGAGCTGCCCACGGAAGAACTCCTCGGCCGCGTCGTTCGCCGCGAGTAGCCGAGCGCGCCCGCCTGTCTCGGGAGCACGACCGCCGTCGTCCTCGTAGTGCAGCGGGAAGCCGATGCGGCCGGCCAGCCGCTCGACCGTCTCGCTGAACGAGGTGTGGTCCATCTTCATGATGAAGCTGTAGACGTCACCAGACTCCTGGCAGCCGAAGCAGTGGTAGAAGCCCGCCTGCGGTCGCACGTGGAAGCTGGGGCTCCGCTCGTCGTGGAAGGGGCAGAGGCCCTTGAGCGAGCCGACTCCGGCCGATTTGAGGGTGACGTACTCGCCGATCACGTCACCGATGTTGGTGCGCGCCTTGACCTCTTCGACATCTGACTGTCGGATCCGAGGCATGGGCTCCATCGTATCCGCCCGGGCCTCCCCCTCGGCGGGCTGCGCGGACTCGGGCAGGCGGGATGCGCTCCGGCTCGCCCGGTCGGCGCGATCCGACCTGCCGGAGGCGTTCCGTCCGGGCGGAGAGGGCCACGCAACCGGGTGCGGTGGCCCGCGTCAGCACAGCCGTTCGAACCAGGCCAGCGCGCTCTGATCGGTGAGGTTCGCCACCTGGTCGACGACCACTCTGCGGCGGGCCTCGTCGTGCGGGGCGGCGCGCCAGTCCTCGGCGAACCCCGGCTCGAGCGTGCCGGGGCCCCGCTCGAACAGGGTGTCGGCGAGTCGGGTGAGCACTTCGCGCTGCTGCGCGTAGATCGGCTGACGGGTGTTGCGCGACATCACGAAGGCGGCGACGATGCCCTTCAGCACGGCGATCTCGGCCTGCTGCTCCCGGGGGACGACCACGTGGCCGCCGAAGCGGACGAGATCGGGGTGCTGGTACGCCTCCCTCGTCGACTCGGTGGCGGCGGCGGCGAAGCGGCCGATGAGCTGGCTGGTCAGGTTCTTCAGCCGGGCCTGGTCGCGGCGCGAGCCGTCCCAGGAGGAGACCCAGACGTCGAGGGAGTCGAGGCGGTCGAACGCGGCGACGAGCTCCTCGTGGTCGACCTCGCCGCCGACCCAGGAATGCATCGACGTCACGAGCTCGTCGTGGTCGGCGCGGGAGCCGAGCGCCCCGACGTCGATGTAGCCGGAGACGACCGCATCCTCGAAGTCGTGCACCGAGTAGGCGATGTCGTCGGAGAGGTCCATCACCTCGGCCTCGATGCAGCGCACACCCTCCGGTGCTCCCTCCCGCATCCAGGCGAAGGCGGGAGCATCGTCGGCGTAGAAGCCGAACTTGGCGCGCCCCGACGGGTCGCGACCGAGCGGGTGTCCGGCCAGGGGTACTTGCAGCTCGCGTCAAGACTGGCGCGGGTCAGGTTGAGGCCGTAGGGCCGCTCGTCGTCGCCGAAGACTTTGGGCTCGAGCCGGGTGAGCAGGCGGAAGGTCTGCGCGTTGCCCTCGAAACCGCCGATGCCCTCGGCCCACGCGTTCAGCGCGCGCTCGCCGTTGTGGCCGAACGGCGGATGACCGATGTCGTGGGCGAGGCAGGCGGTGTCGACGACGTCCGGATCGAGGTCGAGGCTGGTGGCGAGCTCACGGCCGATCTGCGCGACCTCGAGCGAGTGCGTCAGGCGGTTGCGCGCGAAGTCGACGCCTGCGGTCGGGCTGAGCACCTGTGTCTTCGCCGCCAGGCGGCGCAGAGCACTGGAGTGGAAGAGCCGGGCCCGGTCGCGGGCGAAGTCGGAGCGACGGGTCGAGTGGTCCTCCGGGAGGAAGCGCTCGGTGTCGACGAGCGAGTACCCCCAGAGCGCACGGTCATCCACCGCTGTTGTGGATCTCGGCTGCCGAGACCGCGTCGCGCTGCACGGAGTCGAGCTCGCGGGAGTCGAGCCAGCGGTCGGGCAGGGACGGGGTCTTCGGGGATCCTGCACGCCCCCGCTGCCCCTCCGCGGCCTCGCCGGGGTACGGCTGCGACCAGTCGAGCGTTCCCAGCAGCTCGTCGAGCTGCGCGAGGGACTCGACCGTCGCGAGACGGGCGCGGAGGTCGCCGCCGACGGCGTAGCCCTTGAAGTACCACGCGACGTGCTTGCGGATGTCGCGGCAGCCCCGCTCCTCGCTCTCGAAGAAGTCGACCAGCAGCTCGGCGTGACGACGGAACGCCTCCGCGACCTGCCCGAGCGAGGGCCGGAAGCGCTCGTCGGAGCCGGCGAACGCCGCCGCGAGATCGCCGAAAAGCCAGGGCCGACCGAGGCAGCCGCGGCCGACGACGACGCCGTCGCAGCCGGTCTCGGCCATCATCCGCAGCGCGTCCTCGGCCGACCAGATGTCTCCGTTGCCGAGCACGGGGACGCTTGTGACCGCCTCCTTGAGGGTGGCGACGGCCGACCAGTCGGCGTGGCCGCTGTAGAACTCGGAGGCGGTGCGCGCGTGCAGCGCGATCGACGCGACTCCGGCCCCCTCGGCCGCCCGTGCGGCCTCGAGGTAGGTGAGGTGATCGGAGTCGATGCCCTTGCGCATCTTGACGGTGAGCGGGATCTCGCCCGCGGCCTTCACCGCGCCCTCGACGATCTGGCGGAACAGCGGAAGCTTCCACGGCAGCGCCGCTCCCCCGCCCTTCCGGGTGACCTTGGGCACCGGGCAGCCGAAGTTGAGGTCGATGTGGTCGGCCCTGTCCTCGGCGACGAGCATCGCAACGGCCTCGGCGACCGTTTTCGGGTCGACTCCGTAGAGCTGGATCGAGCGCACCGACTCGCTCGGGTGGTGGCGGATCAGGCGCATCGACTCCGGAGTGCGCTCGACGAGCGCGCGCGACGTGATCATCTCGCTGACGAAGAGCATTCCGGCGGCACCGGCCGTCCCGCCGGCACCGAGGCCGTCGCGAACTCTCGGCAGAGTCGGCGGAAGGCTGTGTTGGTGATGCCCGCCATGGGGGCGAGCACCACGGGCGCGTCGAGTTCGAGGGGGCCGATCCGCAGCGCCGGCGCGGTGCGCGTGGGCGGGGCCGCCGTGAGAGTGGAGGTCATCGGTATCGATTGTCCCAGATCCTGTGTTGGGGACGTCGGAACGACGAGCGGAGAGGTGGAGAGATGAGCGACAACGAACAGGTGGAGGAGGGCCGGCGGCGGTTCGCGGCGGACGCTGAGGCCCGCGGCCTGGCCATCGAGATCGTCGACCGGCCCGACGCCGGGAGCCTTGCCGAGGCGGCGGAGCTGCTGGGCATCGACCCCGGAGGGATCGTGAAGTCTCTCGTCGTCAAGCGCCACGACGGCGGCTACCTGTTCGCACTCGTGCCGGGTGGGCGCCAGATCGCCTGGCCGAAGCTGCGGGCGGTCGTCGGCGTGAACAAGCTGCGCCTCCCGGACGAGACCGCCGCGCTCGAGGCCACGGGCTACCGCCGCGGCACCATCACTCCGATCGGCTCCACCACCGCATGGCCCGTCTACGCCGACGAGCGGATCCTCGGCCGCCGTATCGCGATGGGCGCGGGCGCCGGCGGCCGCAGCGCCTTCGTCGACGCCGACGCGCTGGTCGCCGCCTACGGTGCGACCGTGGCCGACATCACGGTCGAGGAGCCTCCGCGCTGATCGGCGAAGCCACGTCGACGGGCGGCACGGCGCAGACGCCGCCCTCGCACACGGGCACGCCGGAGGCGCCGAGCATCTCGAACGGCCCGCTCACGCAACGACCGCCCGCTGCTCGAGGACGTGCTCGAGCACCTCGGTGAACGCTGCGGGCTCCTGCGCGCCCGAGACGCCGAAGCGACCGTCGAACACGAAGAACGGCACCCCCGAGATGCCGTACTCGCGGGCCTGCGCCAGATCGGACTGCACTGCGGCGAGGTACCGCTCGTCGTCGAGCGCCCGCCGAGTCTCTGCGGCGTCGAGCCCGACCTCGGCGGCGAGCCCCGCGAGCACCTCGGGGTCGGCGAGGTCGAGCCCCTCCACGAAGTAGGCGCTCAACAGCCGCTCCACGAGCTCGAGCTGGAGCCCCTGGGCCTTCGCGTGGTGGAGAGCCTGGTGGGCGGTGACTGTCTTGACGTGCTGCACCGTCTCGAAGTGGTAGTCGAGCCCGACGCTCGCCGCGATCCCTGTGACGGAGTCGAGCATCTGCTGCGCCTGCGCCTCGGGGATGCCCTTGTGCTCGGCGAGGAACGCTGCCTCTCCCCCGCGATAGTCCTCCGGGGTGTCCGGCGAGAGCTCGAAGCTCCGGTACTCGATCGCCACCTCGGGCGCCTCTGGATGCGCGGCACGGAACGCCTCGAGCCCACGCTCGAACCTGCGCTTCCCGATGTAGCACCACGGGCACGCGATGTCCGACCAGATGTCGACGGAGAGAGGATTCTGCACTGTGCTCACCACCAGGACAACCGCCGCGCCGGGCTCCTATTCCCGGAGCGCCCGGACGTCCTGGAGCACCCGGACGAGCTCGTCCACATCGGACTCGTCGTTCCAGAGGTGGAAGGCCACGCGCAGACGCCCGCCACGGCCCGAGACGCGCAGGCCCGCCGCCTGGAGGCGGGCGAGATCCGCCCCCTCCGCATCCGGCCACGACACGATCGCCCGGTGCTGCGGCTCGCGGTCGAGGCGCTCGCAGAGCGCGTCGCCGAGCCCGGAGGCGTGCGCCCAGACCGCGGCGAGGTCGAGCGAGCGGAACAGCTCGAGCGAGGCCTCTGCTCCCGCGAACGCCTGCCAGGCGGGTGACACGTCGAAGCGGCGCGCGTTCTCGGCGAGGTGCATGGCAGGCCCGTAGCACGAGGACCAGACGTCCTCTCCCGAGTACCAGCCGGCCTGCACCGGGACGAGCTCGGCGGCGTACTCGGGAGACACGGTCAGGAACGCGACTCCGCGGGGCGAGCAGAGCCACTTGTAGGCGTGGGTGAGCGTGGCGTCGAAGCGGGAGGCGTCGACCGGGAGGATTCCCGCGGCCTGGGTGAGATCGCATGCGGTGCGCACACCGCAGCGGGCGGCGGCTTCGATCACGGAGTCGAGGTCGGCGAGCGCTCCGCTGCTCGACTGGACGGCCGAGAACACCACCAGGTCGTCCGCCTCCTCGACGGAGTCGGCCAGCGCCTCCAGCGCGACGGACCGCACGACCACGCCGCGGTGGGCCTGTGCGAGGAAGGGGAAGACGATCGACGAGAAGTCGCCGTCGATGCAGAGCACCCGGGCGCCGTCCGGCAGCGAGGCCGCCAGGACCGCCGCCATCGCCGAGGTCTGCGAGCCGATCGCGACGCGCCCGGCGGGAACGCCGACGATGTCCGCGAATGCGTCCCGGGCCCGCTCCGCGACGGCTCCGTAGCCGACTGCCGTGTTCCCTCCCGACGACCAGCCGTCGAGGTCGGCGCGCAGAGCCGCCACCGTTTCGCGCGGCGGCAGGCCGAGCGTGCAGGCGTTGTGGTATCCGCGAGCACCGGAGAAGCGCGCTCGCAGGTCGGCCTGGTTCGGAAGGGCGGTACTCACCCCTCGAGGATGTCGCCCCAGCGACGGAACGCCAAGACGCGTCGGGCGTCGGGCGCGTCGCAGGAGTCGCGGCTCAGCGGGCCGCGAGAGCGTGGGCCCGCTCGATCACGGCGACGACCTCGCGCGCCTCCCGCACGTCGACCGGCGCCGGCGCTCCCGTGCGAAGGGTCTGCGCGACCTGCTCGAGGAAGGCGGCGTACGTCCGCGCTCGCTCGGCACCCGCCGCGACCCCGAGTCGTCGGTGAGCACGCCCCAGGCCCCGGCTGGAACCTCGCCGAAGCCCGGCTCCTCCGGCCGGGACCGGCCGGAGCGCAGTGCGGCCTCCTGGGGATCGAGGCCGTCGATCGAGAAGGCGCCCCTGCTGCCGAGCACGCGTAGGCGCGGGCCCGTTGCACGGGCGACGCGGCTCATCGTGAGGTGCGAGCGCACACCGCCCCCGTGCAGGAGCGAGACGAACGCGTCGTCCTCGCTCGCTCCTCCCGGATGGACGACGCGCGTCTCGGCGGCCGTCACGCTCGCAGGACCGAACAGCATCAGGGCCTGGTCGACGAGGTGACTGCCGAGATCGAAGAGGATCCCGCCACCCTCGTGCGTGCCGATCCGGTTCTGCCAGCGCCCCGTCTTCGGCGTGCTCCAGCGCTCGAAGGTCGACTCGAAGCGGAACACCTCGCCGAGCGCACCCTCGGCCAGCAGACGGCGCAGGGTGAGCAGGTCGGAGTCCCAGCGCCGGTTCTGGAACACGAACACGGGCGCGCCGCTCGCCTCGGAGGCGGCGATGATCGCGTCCGCGTCGGCCGTGCTCGGCGCGAAGGGCTTGTCGATCACCACCGCCGCTCCCGCGGCCAGGGCGGCCTCGGCCTGCTCGCGGTGCACAGACGGCGGAGTGGCGAGCACGACGAGATCGGGCTGCTCGGCGAGCACCGCCTCGAGGTCGGGAACGATCTGCGCCGCAGAATGGGCTGAGGCGGCGGAGGCGGCGCGATCCGGGTCTCGGGTGGCGACGGCGACCACCTCGAAAGCCGGGTCGGCCGCGAGGAACGGACCGTGGAAGACGCTGCCGGCGAGCCCGAAGCCGACGATGCCGACCCGGATCACGCGGAGGCTCCCGGCACGTCCACCGCGCCGCCGAAGCGCCGCGACCGACCGGAGTAGCGCTCGATCGCCTCCCACAGATCGGTGCGGCTGAAGTCCGGCCAGAGCCGGTCGAGGAACACCATCTCGGCGTAGGCGCTCTGCCAGAGCAGGAAGTTGCTGGTGCGCTGCTCGCCCGAGGAGCGCACGAACAGATCGACGTCGGGCAGCTCGGGCACGTAGAGCGCCCGCGCGATTGTCTTCTCTGAGATGCCGGACGGCGTGAGTCGCCCCGCAGCGACCTCTGCGGCGAGCCGCTGGACCGCGTCGGCGATCTCGGTTCGGCCTCCGTAGTTGACGCACATGGTGAGGGTGAGCACGTCGTTGCCGGCGGTCAGCCGCTCGGCGAACTGGAGCTCGTTGATCACGGAGGCCCAGAGCCGGGGCCTCCGACCGGCCCAGCGGATGCGCACGCCCCACTCGTTCAGCTGGTCGCGGCGTCGGTGCAGCACATCGCGGTTGAAGCCCATCAGGAAGCGCACCTCCTCGGGCGAGCGCTTCCAGTTCTCGGTCGAGAACGCGTAGACGCTGAGGTGCTTGACGCCGACCTGGATCGCGCCGGCCACCACGTCCAGCAGCGCCGCCTCGCCGCGCTTGTGGCCCTCGATCCTCGTGAGGCCGCGGGAGTTGGCCCACCGGCCGTTGCCGTCCATCACGATCGCGACGTGGGCGGGCACCGCCCTGCGCGGGATCGCCGGCGGCTGGATCCCGGTCCAGTCGAGGGGGCGGTACGGCTCGGCGTCCTTGTGTGTGAACGGCTTCATCGGGTGACGTGCTCCAGGGATCTCAGTCCGCGTTCGAGGTGGAACTGCGTGTAGGCGGCGACGACTCCGCTCGCTCGGGACCGCGTGGTCGGCTCGGTCGTCTCGGCGTGGGCCCAGTCTCCTGTCAGCAGGGCACCGAGCAGGACCACGACCTCGGGGGCGACGCGCGGGGCGCCGGGCGGCGTGCAGTCGGCGCAGACGACGCCTCCGAGCTGGATCACGACCGCGCCGTGCGGGCCTGGGGCTCCGCAGCGCGCGCAGTCCTCGAAGCTCGGGGCCCAGCCCGCGATCGAGAGGGCACGCAGGAGGTAGGAGTCGAGGGTGAGCACCGCTTCGTGCTCATGGCGAGAGAGCGAACGCAGGGCACCGACCAGGAGGAGGTACTGCTGCAGCGACGCATCGGCGTCGGTCAGCCGATCGGCCGTCTCGACCATCGCGCTCGCGGCCGTGTAGCTGTCGTAGTCGGCGGCGATCAGCGCCCCGTAGGCGCCGAGGGACTCGGCCTGCGTGACGATGTCGAGGCTCCGGCCCTCGTAGAGCTGGAGGTCGGCGACCATGAACGGCTCAAGCCGCGAGCCGAACTTCGAGCCGGTCTTGCGCACCCCCTTGGCGACGGCGCGGATCTTGCCGTGGCCGCGCGAGAGCAGGGTCACGATGCGGTCGGCCTCGCCCAGCTTGTGCGTGCGGAGCACCACGGCTTCGTCACGATAGGTGGGCATGGACGCGATTATCCTCCCCACCACCGACACCGGCCTGCACGCGGGGCCGGGCGTGGAACGATGGGCGTCGTGGCAGCGACTCTCTTCGTGATCCCGGCCTGGGCCGATCTGCTCGCAATCGCCATCGGCTGCCTGCAGGGCGCGATGTTCGCGGGAGAGTTCCGAGACCGCCGCATCGACCTGCTCGGAGTGACGATCATCGGCACGGCGACCGGTCTCGGCGGCGGCGTGCTGCGCGACCTGCTGCTGCAGACCCCGCTGGCGGCACTGCACACGAACGCGTACCTCCTGGTCGCGGTCGCCGCCTCCCTGCTCGGGATGCTGCTGCAGCACGTGCTGAACCGCGTCGACGGGACGATCACCGCCCTCGACGCGCTCACCCTCGGCCTGTTCGGCGCGATCGGCACGACCAAGGCGCTGGCGCTCGGCGTCCCGGAGGTGCCCGCGGTGTTCGTCGGGACCGTGTCGGCGGTCGGCGGCTCGGTCGTGCGCGACATCCTGCTCAACCGACCGATCGCGCTGATGCACGTCGGCTCGCTGTACGCGATCGCCGCGACGGCCGGCACCGTGGTGCTGGTGACGGCGCTGCGCTTCGGGATGGTGATCGACTACGCGGCACCGCTGGCCGTCGCCGTCACCACCGTGATCCGCCTCCTGGCGGTGCGCTACGGCTGGAGCCTGCCGGAGCAGCGGGCGCTCAGCCGGGTGCCGCGCCTGCGCTGGCGCGGCCGCGCCTGACGCCGGCACGCCGTCAGGGAGCGCGCCACCGTCGAGGGAGCCTCGGGGCGGAGGCTCCCTCGACGGTCCCGGGTTCCCTCGGGAAAGGGCGCGTCAGACGGAGGCGGTCGCCAGCTCGATCGCCGGAGTGGTCTCGCGCAAGGCACGGTTGACGGCCGACACGATCGCCTTCAGGGAGGCGGTCGAGATGTCGGCGTCGACGCCCACGCCCCACAGGGTGCGGCCGTTCACGGTGCACTCCACATAGGAGGCGGCGAGCGCGTCGCCACCGGCGCTCAGCGCGTGCTCGACGTAGTCCAGCACGTGCACGTCGATCCCCTGCTGTTCCAGCACGGCCTCGAAAGCGTTGATGGGTCCGTTGCCGCGCGAGCTCGCCGCGATGCTCTCGTCTCCGACCCGCAGGACGGCCTCGAGGGCGATGCTGCCGCCCAGGTCGCTCGAAGTGCTGGTGTGCATCAGCTCGAAGCGCCCCCACTTCTCGTCGGAGCGCTCGACGGGCGCCGGCAGGTACTCGTCCTGGAAGATCGCCCAGATCTGCTCGCTGGTGACCTCGCCGCCCCCGGCGTCGGTCTTGGCTTGGACCACTCCCGAGAACTCGATCTGCAGGCGGCGCGGCAGATCGAGCGCGTGGTCGGTCTTCAGCAGGTAGGCGACGCCTCCCTTGCCCGACTGCGAGTTGACGCGGATGACCGCCTCGTAGGAGCGGCCCAGGTCCTTCGGGTCGACCGGCAGGTACGGCACGGCCCAGGTGAGCTCGTCGACGCTGCGGCCCGTGCGCTCGGCCTCGGCCTGCATCGCCTCGAAGCCCTTCTTGATCGCGTCCTGGTGGGAGCCGCTGAACGCGGTGAAGACGAGATCGCCGGCCCACGGGCTCCGCTCGGGCACCGCCAGCTGGTTGCAGTACTCGGCGGTGCGCTTGATGCCGTCCATGTCGCCGAAGTCGATCTGCGGGTCGATGCCCTGGGTGAACAGGTTCACGCCCAGCGCGACCAGGTCGACGTTGCCGGTGCGCTCACCGTTGCCGAAGAGGCAACCCTCGATCCGGTCGGCGCCGGCCAGGTAGCCCAGCTCGGCGGCGGCGACGGCCGTCCCGCGGTCGTTGTGGGGGTGCAGCGACAGGATGATGTTCTCGCGCTGAGCCAGGTTGCGGCTCATCCATTCGATCGAATCGGCGTAGACGTTGGGGGTGGCCATCTCGACGGTGGCCGGCAGGTTGAGGATCACCTTGCGCTCGGGAGTGGGCTCGAAGACCTCGACGACACGGTCACAGATCTCGCGCGCGAAATCGAGCTCGGTGCCGGTGTAGCTCTCGGGCGAGTACTCGTAGTAGACCGTCGTGCCGGGGACGGTCGACTCCATCTCGCGGCACATGCGCGCGCCGGCCAGAGCGATGTCGATGATGCCCTGGCGATCCTTGCGGAACACGACCTCGCGTTGCAGCACGCTGGTGGAGTTGTAGAGGTGCACGATCGCCTGACGGGCGCCGCGGATAGACTCGTAGGTGCGCTCGATCAGATGGTCGCGCGCCTGCGTCAGCACCTGGATCGTGACGTCCTCCGGGATCGCGCCCTCCTCGATCAGACTGCGCACGAAGTCGAAGTCGGTCTGACTCGCGCTCGGGAAGCCGACCTCGATCTCCTTGTAGCCCATGCGGACCAAGAGATCGAACATGATCCGCTTGCGCTCGGGGCTCATCGGGTCGATCAGCGCCTGGTTGCCGTCGCGCAGGTCGACCGCGCACCAGCGCGGCGCGGTCGTGATCCGCTGGGTCGGCCAGGTGCGATCGGGCAGGTCGACGGTGATCTGCTCGTGGTAGGGCCGGTACTTGTGGATCGGCATGGGCGAGGGCTTCTGGGTGTTCTGCATGGTGTGCTCTCCTGGCGCGGGGACGCGCTCGTGTCTGGTCTCGCTCGGGTCTGTGCCCGCTCGAACGGTGTGCCCGCTCGAACGATGCGGGCTCGAGTCCGATGCGGTTCCGAGCCCGGTCCGGCTCGCGTGCGTCCGGGCGGGATCCGCGTGCGGACGGACTCGCTGGCGAGGGTGTGGTCAGCCGACGGCGAACTCCGCGACGAGGGGGGCCTGAGGATCAGATCTCGTCGCGGCAGCTAAGAAGGAGCAGACCGACGCGCACGCGGCCAGGCTAGCACCGCCCCGCGAGGCGACACACCCCGGGCGCGGCTACGCGACCAGCCCGTTCTCGTAGGCGTAGACGACGAGCTGCACGCGATCGCGCAGGCCGAGCTTGCCGAGGGTGCGGCTGATGTGCGTCTTGACGGTCGCCTCGCTGAGGAACTCGGCGCGGGCGATCTCGGTGTTGCTCAGACCCCGGGCCGCGTGATGGAAGATCTCGCGCTCGCGATCGGTGAGGGTCGCGAACTCGGCCGGAGTCTCACGGCCGCTGCCGGCCGCACCGAAGTGCTCGAACAGCTCGCGGGTGGCGGAAGCGGCGACGACGGCCGTGCCCGAGTGCACCGTGCGCACCGCAGCGAGCAGGAACCCGGGCTCGGTGCCTTGAGCAGGAAGCCGCTCGCCCCGGCCCGGATCGCCCGGGCCGCCGCCTCGTCGAGGTCGAAAGTGGTCAGCACCAGGATGCGCGGAGCCTCGACGCCCCGGTCCGCGGCGTCGGCGAGGATCCGCCGGGTCGCCTCGATGCCGTCGACACCCGGCATGCGGATGTCCATCAGCACCACGTCTGGAGCGAGCCGCGCCACGAGAACCGCACCCTCGGCTCCGTCGGAGGCCTCGCCCACGACCTCGAGGTCGGGCTGCGACCCGAGCAGCATGCGGATGCCTGCGCGGAAGAGCGCCTGGTCGTCGACCAGAACGATGCGGATGGACTCGGTCATGCGGTTCGGCCTCCAGTGGCGATGGGCGGAGCAGTGCCGACGTCGCGGGCGGGCGACGCGGCGGAGGGGAGGCGAGCGTCCACGACGAAGTCCTCCCCCACGGAGCGGGCGGCCAGGGCGCCGCCGACGAGAACGGCGCGCTCGCGCATACCGACCAGACCGTGTCCGCCGCCGGAGCCGGGCTCACTCTCGACTCCGGAGCGGCGCGCGTTGCTCACCCTCAGCGTGAGCTCGTCCTCCTCGCGCCGGAGCGCGATCTCGATCGGCGAGCCGGGGCGGCCGTGCCGGAGCGCGTTGGTGGTCGCCTCCTGCACGATGCGGTAGAGAGCGAGCCCGACGGCGCGGGGCACCTCGTCGAGGTCGAGCTCGAGGTCGGCGCGGACCGGGGCGCCGGCGCTGCCGACGCTCTCGAGGAGCGCGGGCAGGTCGCGGGCGCCGGGCTGGGGACCGTCGGTCTGGGAGTGGCGGAGCTGAGCGAGCAGCACTCGGACATCGCCGAGCGCATCTCGGGCGACCGTCGAGATGGTCAAGAGAGCCGCGTCCGTCTGCTCCGGGCTCGACGCGCCGAGATAGCGGGCGCCGTCGGCCTGGGCGATCACGACCGCCAGGGAGTGGGCGACCACGTCGTGCATGTCGCGGGCGATGCGGTTGCGCTCCTCCACGGCGTCGAGCTCGCGCTGGGCCCGTGAGCGCTCCTGTTCGGCCTGAGCGCGGAGGGTCTGCCCCTCGCGGGCGCGGCCGACGGCACGCGAGAGGAGGCCGACGGTCCACGAGAGGCCGAAGGTGGCGAGGATCCCGCCTGCGGTCGCCGTCACCGTGAAGGGAGCGTCGGCGGTGCCCGAGAGCAGGTCGTAGACGACGATCAGGTAGGCCACGGCGACGACGGAGCCGAGGACGGCGGAGACCGCGCCGGCGGTCCGCACGCGGCGCGACGTCGACGCTCCGGTGCCGAAGAGCACCACCAGGATCGCGACGTCGGCCGGGCTCGGCGAGAGCTGCAGGCTCATCTGCAGCGCCGCACCGAACCACGCGACGGCGAGAGCGAGCGGGGGCGAGCGGCGGTGCAGCACGAGTGCGACGGCGAAGACACCCGAGAGCAGGATCTGCATCGCCTCGCCCGTCTCGGTGAACGGGACCGCAGCGATGAACAGGAGCACGAGGCCCTGCCCGCCCGCGATCCCCACCGAGAACGGATCCTGGGGACCCGCGACCCGGGTGACGAGGGCCTCGACCCGGTCGTCGGGACCGATCGGCGCACGCAGAGCCAGGACGAACACGAGGACTTGGGCGCCGCTCAGGAACGAGGCGACGAGCAGCGCCACGACCGCGAGGACGAGGAACTCGACGTGGGTGGGAAGAGCGGACAGGCCCGCGGTGCCGGAGAGCTCGAACGCGACGACGATCCCGCCGGCGCCGGCGAGGACGAGACCGCCCACGAGGGCGAGCGCCCGGGTCCACGGCCCCAGTCGCCGCGTGGTCTGCCACAGCACGAGTAGACCGACGAGCACGCCGTCGACAGGGATGCCGCCGATCTGGATCCCCCCAGCGGTGAGCACTCCGACCGCGACGAGGGACGGGGCGAGGGCCGGGAGCAGCGCGGCGACCGCGAGCGCGAGGGCCACCAGCAGGGAGCCGGGGAGCCGCTCCGGCGGGAGCAACCCGATGAGCGCGAGTGCGAGGTGGAGGCCGGCGAGGACCACTCCGGCGATCGGCAGTGTCGCCGGTCGGTCGGAGAAGGCACGCATGGAGTCCACGCTACGGGTCCGCGCACCGCGCGGAGTCGTCCGGCAGGGTGATCGGCGTCCTCCGGGAGACGGCGGGCGCGCGGCGGCGGGTCGGGGCCCGATACCGGCTCCGCACGGTCAGAAGCCCAGTCGCCCCAGCAGCTTTGGATCGCGCTGCCACTCCTTCGCGACCTTCACCCGGATCGACAGGAACACGCGGCGCCCGAGGAGACGCTCGATCTGCTCCCGCGAGACCGCACCCACCTCGCGCAGACGCTGTCCGCCCTTGCCGATGATGATGCCCTTCTGGCTGTCGCGCTCGACGAAGACATTGGCGTAGATGTCGATCAGCGAGCCGTCCTCGCGCTCGACCATGTCGTCGAGCGTGACGGCGAGCGAGTGCGGCAGCTCGTCCGAGACACCCTCGAGCGCCGCCTCGCGGATGAACTCGGCGACCCGGGAGAACAGGTCCTCGTCGGTCACCGCCTCCTCCGGGTACAGCGCGGGTGAGACCGGCATCAGACGCAGCAGCTCCGCGGCGAGCAGGTCGAGCTGCTCGTCCGTCACGGCCGAGATCGGCACGATGGTGTCCCACTCCCGCAGCTCCGAGACGGCCAGGAGCTGCTTGGCGACGGACTTCTTCGACGACAGGTCGACCTTCGAGACGACGGCGACCTTGCGCGCCCGGGGGAAAGCGTCGAGCTGCTCGTTGATGAAGCGGTCGCCAGGGCCGATCGGTTCGTCGGCGGGGAAGAGCATCCCGATCACGTCGACGTCGCCGAGCGTCGAGGTGACCAGCGAGTTCAGCCGCTCGCCAAGGAGGGTGCGCGGCCGGTGGACGCCGGGGGTGTCGACGACGATGAGCTGCCCGTCCGGGCGGTGCACGACTCCGCGGATCGCGCGCCTCGTCGTCTGCGGCTTGGAGCTGGTGATCGCGATCTTCTCGCCGACCAGGGCGTTGGTCAGCGTCGACTTGCCCACGTTCGGGCGGCCGACGAACGACACGAAGCCCGCCCGGTGCGGTGCGGTGCTGGGAGTGTGGTCTGTCATCGTGCGTCCTCGTTCCGATCGCCCGCGCTCGCGGCTCCGCGGGTGGGAGCCGTGCTCGGGCTGGGGGTGGTGGTGCCGCCGTCGGCGATGATCGCGACGGGGCCGGTGCCGGGCTCGCCGACGGTGTCCAGATCGGGATCGCGGCGGACGATCACCGTAGAGATGGTGCCACGACGCGGATCCGCCTGCTCGGCCTCGAGGATCACGCCGCCGATGCGGGCGGTCGCGCCACGCTCGGGCAGGCGCCCGTAGGCCTTGGTGAGCAGGCCGCCGACGGAGTCGACGTCGTCGTCCTCGAGGTCGAGCTCGAACAGCTCGCCCAGCTCGTCGACGGGCAGGCGCGCCGAGACACGGTAGACCCCGGGCGACGTCTCCTCGAACAGGTCGACCTCGCGGTCGTACTCGTCCGAGATGTCGCCGACGAGCTCCTCGATCAGGTCCTCGAGCGTGACGAGACCGGCGATGCCGCCGTACTCGTCGACGACCATGGCCAGGTGGTTGGACTCGAGCTGCATCTGTCGCAGCAGCTCGTCGGCCTTCTTCGACTCGGGCACGAACAGCGCCGGCCGGGCTAGCTCCGCGACCGTGTCGGAGTCATCCGGCCGCTCGTACGTGTGCCGGGCGACGTCACGGAGGTAGAGCACCCCGAGAACGTCGTCGACGCCCTCGCCGATCACCGGGAGCCGCGAGATCCCGCGGCTGAGCAGGAGGCCCATGCCGGCGCCCACCGAGGAGGTCGCCTCGATCGTCACCATGTCGGTGCGCGGCACCATCACCTCGCGGACGAAGGTGTCGTTGAACTCGAAGATGGAGTGGATCAGCTCGCGGTCGTCCTGCTCGAGCACATCCTGCTCGGTGGCCTCGTCGACCATGCTCAGCAGCTGCTCCTCGGAGGAGAACCCGGCCGATCGGCCGGTGCCCGGCGTGACACGGTTGCCCAGGGCGACGAGGCCGTGCGCGACGGGGCCGAGCGCCACCCGGAGCACGTGCACGAGAGAGGCGCTCGTGCCCAGCACGGCGCGCGCGTGCGCTCGACCGACGCTGCGGGGGCTGGAGCCGACGAGCACGAATGAGACCGCGGCCATGATCAGGACCGCGAGCAGCAGAGCCAGCCAGAGCTGAGCGACCTCGACCACGAGCACCGTGGTGACGAAGACGGCGGCCGTGGTCTCGGCCGCGATCCGCGAGAAGTTGACGACGTTGACGTGGGCGCTCATGTCGCCCGCGATCGCCCGGAGGGCGCGCGCACTGCGGGAGTGCTGGGCCATGTCGAGCAGGTCGCTGCGCGAGAGGACGCCGAGCGCGGCGTCGGTCGCGGCGAACCATCCGCCGACGGCGACGAGCGCGAGTGCGGCGATGAGGAGCTGGAGAGTGGGCACGGCGCGCTCTAGCGGCGTCGCTCGCTGATGTGGAAGCCGACAAGGATGTCGCGCTGGATGCCGAACATCTCGCGCTCCTCCTCAGCCTCGGCGTGGTCGAAGCCCAGGAGGTGCAGCAGCCCGTGGGCGGTCAGTAGCTGCAGCTCGTCGAGCACCGAGTGGCCCGCGGCCTCGGCCTGCGTCTGCGCGACCTGAGGGCAGAGCACGATGTCGCCCAGGAGCCCGGCCGGCGTCTGCTCGTCCTCGGTGCCGGGCCGCAGCTCGTCCATCGGGAAGCTGAGCACGTCGGTCGGCCCCGGCTCGTCCATCCACTGCACGTGCAGCTGCTCCATGGCGCCCTCGTCGACGAGCACGATCGCGAGCTCTGCGTCGGGGTGCACGTGCAACGAGTCGAGCGCGTAGCCGGCCAGGCGCAGCAGCGCCGCCTCGTCGACGGGGACGCTCGACTCGTTGTTGATCTCGATGCTCACGGGATGCGGGGTTCCTTCGGTCGGGTCGTGGCGGGCGGGCTCAGCCGCGCGGGGGCTGGCGATCGCCGGACGCGCGGGCCGCGCCTCCGCGGCGCTCGGCCCGGTTGGCGAACTCGCGCGCCTGCTCGCGCTCGAAGTGCTGGGCCTGCTTCTGCTGGTCGTACTCGGTGTACGCATCGACGATGCGGCCGACGAGGCTGTGGCGCACCACATCCTCGCTGGTCAGGCGCGAGAAGTGGATGTCGTCGATGTCGTCGAGCACCCGTGTCACGAGGCGCAGGCCGCTGGCGCCGGTCGGCAGGTCGACCTGGGTGATGTCGCCGGTGACCACCATCTTCGAGCCGAAGCCGAGGCGGGTGAGGAACATCTTCATCTGCTCGGGTGTGGTGTTCTGCGCCTCGTCGAGCACGACGAACGAGTTGTTGAGGGTGCGGCCGCGCATGTAGGCGAGGGGCGCGACCTCGATCGTGCCGGCCGCGAGCAGCTTCGGGACGATCTCGGGGGTCCATCATCTCGTTGAGCGCGTCGTAGAGCGGCCGCAGGTACGGGTCGATCTTGTCGGTGAGCGAGCCGGGCAGGTAGCCCAGCCGCTCCCCCGCCTCGACCGCCGGGCGGGTGAGGATGATCCGCTCGACCTCCTTGCGCTGCAGCGCCTGCACGGCCTTCGCCATCGCCAGGTAGGTCTTACCGGTGCCGGCCGGGCCGATCCCGAAGACGATGGTGTTCTGATCGACCGCGTCGACGTACTCGCGCTGGCCGAGGGTCTTGGGGCGGACACTCCGGCCCCGCGCGGTGAGGATCGCCTGGCCGAAGGCCTCGGCCGGACTCACCGGCCCGCCGTTCTGCAAGATGCGGGCGGACTCGCGCACGCCCTCCGGATCGAGGTCGTGCCCGCTCGCGGTCATGCGCACCAGTTCTTCCACCAGGCGCGTCGCGGCGACGACGGGCTCGCGCTCACCCTCGAGCGTCACCTCGTTACCGCGTACGTGCACTCGGACATCGGGGAATCGTCCTTCGACCGCCCGGATGAGGCGGTCCTGAGGGCCGAGGAGTCGCACCATGGCGACCCCGTCGACGGCGACGACGCGGCGCGTCGTCTCGGGAGCATCCGGGCCTGCGGCGGGGCGCTCATCGGGCTCGCGCCCGTGTTCTCAACCGGTGGCAAGGGAGCCTTCCGTGTGGTGACCGCCCAGGACGTGGGCGTGGACGTGGAACACGGTCTGGCCCGCCTCTGCTCCGGAGTTGAAGACGAGGCGGAACTGACCGTCGCTGTGGGCGTCGGCGAGCGACTGGGCGACCTGCACCATCTCGGCGAGCAGAGCCGGATCGGCCGCAGCGAGAGCGGCGACCGTCGGATGCTCCTGGGTCTTGGGGAACACGAGCAGGTGCACCGGGGCCTGGGGGGCGATGTCGGTGATCGCGAGGATGCGCTCGTTCTCGAACACCACGTCGGCGGGGATCTCGCCACGGGCGATGCGCGTGAAGACGGTGGGTTCGCTCATACAGCCATCTTAAACGGGCCTCGGCCGCGCCTGGCGCTCCGTTCGCCCACGGCGCGCGACGCGCGCGGCCGCGCAGGGCTGTGGAGGAGGCTCACCAGCGGCCCAGCCGCGCCGAGAGCAC
>NZ_LIIN01000033.1 GCF_001634385.1 Rathayibacter tanaceti
GCTGCTCGAGCAGGCCCGCGCCGCCGGCGCAGCCGGCCATGCGCTGGGGCAGTTCTTCGACCGCGCGGGCCGGCCGGTCGCCTCCGCGCTGGACGAGCTGCGCGTGGGCCTCGCCCTGGACGAGCTGCGGGCGATCCCGCTGCGGATCCTCGTCGCGCACGGCTCCACGAAGGCGGAGGCGATCGCAGCAGCGGCAACGGGCGGCATCGCGTCCGCGCTGGTCACCGACGAGGCCACGGCGGAGGAGCTGCTGCGCCGGTGAGGGTGAGGCTCCGCACGTCCTCCAGGTGGTCGCGTCTCCATGATGTGTCGTCAGGTCTCGTCGGGGCTGACCGCGGGGATGCACGATGTGTCCGCTGAAGCGTCCTCCTCTCGAGCCGCCGCCGCCGTCAGAATCCTCCGAGATGCCGGGTATCGATGACGATGAGCGAGGGGCAGACGATGAGCCGATCGGACAGCGCGACAGCAGCACGCCGGTGCAAGCGCACGCCTTCGGCCCTCCAGCTCTCCGCCAGGGCGGAGTCGGTCCACCCGTCGCCCGGACGGTGGTGACGACTCCACGTCAGCTGCCAGGCCTCGAGCGCATCGCTGAGCTCGGGCGGTAGACCCAGCTCTCGGGGGTCCTCGACCGGGGAATCGCCGAGCCAGAGAGGGTAGCGCAGGCCGGGCTCGGGGCCGAGGAGCAGCCGCGACAGGCGTCCCGCCGAGCACGCTCGGCGCGAACGAGAGTGCTCTCCGCGGTCGCGAAGGAGGGCACGATCCACTCGACCTGGGTGACCGGGTCCACGGCGACACTCATTTCCCACCGCACCCGAGTCGGAACGACACTCGGCCGCAGGAGGACCGGGGGCGCCATCCGAACGCGAGCTCGCGCGCAGCGTCGCCTCCGTCGGTCTTTCACTGGGTGACACAAGTCTTTTACACGGCAGAAACATCAGGAGGTCGGGCTCGAAACACAGCCTGGCTAGCGTCGTCCGCAACAGGAGGCGACTATGGCTGAATCATCAACGCGCACGGTTGATCGGGCGCTGGTACTGCTGGGAAGCGTGTGCGACCGCGGGTACGTCTCGCTGGCGGATGCGGCCCGTGACGCTGAGCTCTCGGCGAGTACCGCCCTGCGGCTTCTGCGCACGATGGAGGCTCAGCAGTTCGTCCGACGGGATCCCGACGGCCGGTACGCTCCCGGCGCGCGTCTCGTGCAGATCGGAGCGCTCGCCTTGGCGAACGAGTCGCTGGTGTCCCTGGCGAGGGACGCCATGGCGCGGATGGTCGAGGCGACCGGAGAGTCGTGCTACCTCTCCATCCGCGGAGCCGGCGACACCGCTCTCTACATCGCGATCGCCGAGGGCACCCATTCGGTGCGGCACGCCAGCTGGGTCGGTCGCTCCATCCCCCTCGACGGCTCGGCCGCCGGCGCCGTGCTCTCGGGGCAGACCGGGGCTGAAGGCTTCGTGCTGGTCCGTCAGGGCGTCGAGGACGACGTCACAGCCATCGCGGTACCGGTGATGACCGGAGATCGGGTGGTCGCCGCCCTCTCGAGCGTCGTCCCCAGCTACCGGCTGAGCGAGGAGCAGGCGTCGCGCATCAGCGCGCTGCTCCGGGCTGAAGCCGCATCACTCCTCGCCCCGCCGACGGCGGAGCGCACGACGAAGGAGCACGCCTCGTGATCGCGTTCGAGAACATCACCAAGACCTATCCGGACGGGACGACAGCCGTCGATGACCTCACACTCGTCGCGCCGACCGGGAAGCTGACCGTGCTGGTCGGTCCTTCCGGCTGCGGGAAGACCACGTCGCTGCGCATGGTGAACCGGCTCATCCGTCCCACCTCCGGCGACATCCTGCTCGACGGCCACTCGACGAACGGCATGGACGAGGCTCTGCTCCGGCGTCGCATCGGCTACGTGATCCAGCATGCGGGCCTCTTCCCGCACCGCACCGTCCTCGACAACGTCGCCGCGACCCCGCGCCTCTCGGGCGCCTCCAAGCGCGAAGCGCGGCTGATCGCCGGTGAGCTCCTCGAACGCGTCGGGCTGCCAGCCGCCTTCGCCTCGCGCTACCCGTGGCAGCTGTCCGGCGGTCAGCAGCAGCGCGTCGGCGTCGCTCGCGCGCTCGCCTCCGATCCGGACTTCATGCTGATGGACGAGCCGTTCAGCGCTGTCGACCCGGTGGTCAGAGGACAGCTGCAGGACGAGTTCCTGCGGCTGCAGCGCGAGATCGGCAAGACCATCATCATGGTCACGCACGACATCGACGAGGCGCTCAAGCTCGGCGACCAGGTCGCCGTCCTCCGCACCGGCGGCGAGCTCGCCCAACTCGCCACGCCCGAGGAACTCCTGACCGCTCCCGCCGACGCCTTCGTCGCCGACTTCGTCGGACGCGACCGCGGGTATCGATCGCTCGGCTTCGTCGCCGCCACCGCCGGTCTCGTGGTGCGTGCCGAACCGTCCGTACCGATCGGCAGCAGCGCGGAGATCGCGCGGGCCGCGACCGACGACGACTGGCTGCTCGTCGTCGATGAGCGCTCGCATCCGCTGGGATGGGTCGAGCCGAGAGCACTGCGCGGACCCCTCTCCTTCACGGACCTCAACCTGAGCGGGACCGTGGCGCCTCGCACGGGGACCATGCGCCAGGTTCTCGACGCCAGCCTGAGCGCGCCGAGCCGACGCGGGGTCCTGGTGGACGAGGACGGCGCCCTGGTGGGTTCGGTCACGGCCGCCGAGGTCGTCGGATCCCTCGCCGAGATGCACGCCGCCGGTTCCTCGTCAGGGAGCGTCGCCCGATGAACGTCGAGTGGATCGCCCGCGAATCGGACTCCATCCTCGTGCTGCTGATGTGGCACGTCGGGTTGTCCGTCGTACCCGTCGTGATCGGCCTGGCGATCGCGCTGCCGCTCGGCTGGATCGCGCACCGCAGCGGCATGTTCACATCGGTCATCCTCGGGACGACCGGCCTGCTCTACACCGTCCCGTCGCTCGCCCTGTTCGTCCTGCTGCCTCCGATCCTCGGCACCCGGATCCTCGACCCCCTCAACGTGGTCGTCGCTCTCACCGTCTACACGGTGGCGCTCCTCGTACGCACCGTGTCGGACGGCCTCGACTCGGTACCCGTCGAGACCGTGCAGGCCGCCCAGGCGATGGGGTACCGGACCCTCCAACGGCTCGTGTCCGTGGAACTCCCGGTCGCCGTACCGGTGATTGCAGCAGGACTGCGCGTCGCCGTCGTCTCGAACGTGAGCGTGGTGTCCATCGCCGCGCTGATCGGCACCCAGCAGCTCGGACTCCTGTTCACCCAGGGCGCGCAGCTGAGGTTCCTCACACCGATCATCGTGGGCATTGTGCTCTGCCTGGTGCTCGCGATCGTGCTCGACGGGCTCGTGGTGCTGCTGAACCGCAGACTCACGCCGTGGATGCCGAAGGCGGTGCGCGCATGATCGACTACCTCCTCGACCCCGCGCACTGGACCGGCAGCGACAGCATCGGCACGCTCCTCGTGCAGCACCTGATCTACACCGGTGTCTCGCTGCTCGTGGCCGCCGTCATCGGAGTGCCGATCGGGTTCTACGTCGGCCACACCGGCAAGGGCACGTTCCTCGTGGCCGGAGTCGCCAACGCTCTCCGTGCCCTGCCGACGCTCGGCCTGATCATCCTGCTGGTCATCGTCATCGCCCCGGTCTTCGCCTCGGACCTGGCCTTCGTGATCCCCAGTCTCATCGTCCTGGTCCTGCTGGCCATCCCCCCGATCATGACGAACACCTACGCGGGCATCCGCGCCGTGGACGCCGCCGCGGTCGACGCGGCCGTCGGGATGGGCTACCGGCCCGTGAAGGTGCTGTTCGCGGTGCAGGTGCCCTGCGCGCTCCCCCTCATCCTCTCCGGCTTCCGCGGAGCGACACTGCAGGTCATCTCGACGGCCACGATCGCCGCCTACGTCTCCCTGGGCGGCCTCGGACGGCTGATCATCGACGGCCGTGCGCAGAACGACTACGACCAGATGCTCGCCGGAGCCGTCCTCGTCGCCGCGCTCGCACTGCTGGTCGACCTCGCCATCGGCCTGATCGGACGCTTCGCGGTGTCCCCCGGCCTCACCCGGCGCCGACGCCGCGCCACTGCCGCTCAGCCGGTCCTCGCGGCGACCGCGACCGCGTGACCCCGTTCCTCCCCTCCCTCGGTTCCCTCGCTCCACTCCTGCACACCCGACCAAAGGACAGCAATGAGAACTCGCTCCGCCCTCGCCCTGGCCGCCCTCGCCGCCACGACCGCCCTCACCCTCACGGCGTGCTCGTCGAGCTCGGGCGGAGACCCGCTCGCCGCCGACGCGCCCGCTGCGTCGACCGACGGCATCATCGTCGGGTCCGCCGACTTCCCCGAGAGCCAACTGCTCGCCACGATCTACGCCCAGGCGCTCACCGCGGCCGGTGTCGAGGCCACCACGAAGCTGAACATCGGCAGCCGTGAGGTGTACATGCCGGCCCTGCTCGACGGCTCCATCAACCTGCTGCCGGAGTACACCGGAGCCACGCTCAGCTACCTGAACAGCGACGCCACCGGCACGGCGCCGGAGGAGGTCGCCACCGAGCTGGCGGACGCTCTGCCCGACGGCGTCGCGATGCTCACCCCCTCCGGTGCACAGGACTCCGACGTCCTCGCCGTCACCCGCGCCACAGCAGAGAAGTACGACCTCGAGACCATCGAGGACCTCGTCCCCCACGCCGCCGATCTCGTGCTGGGCGGGCCGCCGGAGTGGAAGACCCGGCACGAGGGCGTCGCCGGTCTCGAGGAGGTCTACGGCCTCACCTTCAAGGAGTTCCGGGCCCTCGACGTCGGCGGACCGCTCACCATCAGCGCCCTCTCCAACGGCCAGATCGACGCGGCCGACCTCTACTCGACCAGTCCGGCGATCGAAGAGAACGACTTCGTCTCCCTCGTCGACAACAAGAACCTCTTCCGCGCGCAGAACATCGTGCCGATCATCGCCGAGGACCAGTCCTCCGACGAGGTGACGACGGTCCTCGACGCCATCTCGGCGGCGCTCACCACCGAGGACCTGATCGAGATGAACGGCCGTCTGGCCGATCAGGAGAGCATCGACGACGTCGCAGCCGACTGGCTGAACGAGCACGACCTCGGCTGACGCCCCGTCTCCTGCCACTGCACCACTGAGCTCCTGCACCACTGAGAAGGGAACCACCATGATCGGAAGCCGCGCAGTGCGCGCCTCCCGCGGAGTCGAGCTGACGGCCAAGAGCTGGCAGACCGAAGCCCCCCTCCGCATGCTGATGAACAACCTCGACCCCGAGGTGGCCGAACGCCCCGACGACCTCGTCGTCTACGGCGGCACCGGCAGAGCCGCCCGCAGCTGGGCGGCGTACGACGCCATCGTGCGCTCCCTCACCGAGCTCGAGGAGGACGAGACGCTCCTCGTGCAGTCCGGCAAGCCCGTCGGCGTGTTCCGCACCAACCGGTGGGCACCGCGAGTGCTGCTGGCCAACTCCAACCTCGTCGGCGACTGGGCGACCTGGCCCGAGTTCCGCCGTCTCGAGGCGGAGGGCCTGACGATGTACGGGCAGATGACCGCCGGATCGTGGATCTACATCGGCACCCAGGGGATCCTCCAGGGCACCTACGAGACGTTCGCCGCGGTCGCGAAGAAGAGGTTCGGCGGGACACTCGCCGGAACGCTCACGGTGACGGGCGGTTGCGGCGGGATGGGCGGCGCCCAGCCCCTCGCGGTCACCCTCAACGGAGGTGCCGTCCTGATCGTCGATGTGGACGAGACCCGTTTGCGCCGCCGCGCCTCCAAGCGCTACCTCGACGAGGTCGAGACCGACCTCGAGGTCGCGCTCGCCACGGTGCTCGCCGCGAAGGCCGAGGGACGCGCTCTCTCGGTCGGGCTGGTCGGCAACTCCGCAGAGGTGCTGCCGCTCCTGCTCGAGCGCGGCGTGCCGGTGGACATCGTGACGGACCAGACGTCGGCGCACGACCCGCTCTCCTACCTCCCGGTCGGAGTCTCGGTCGCCGACCGCGAGGTCGAGGCCGCCCGCGATCCCGAGGACTTCACGCGCAGGGCCCAGGAGTCGATGGCCCGGCACGTCGAGGCGATGGTCGGCTTCCAGGACGCGGGCGCCGAGGTCTTCGACTACGGCAACTCCATCCGCGACGAGGCCCGACAGGGCGGCTACTCCCGCGCGAACGAGTTCCCCGGCTTCGTCCCCGCCTACATCCGGCCGCTGTTCGCGGAGGGGCTCGGCCCGTTCCGCTGGGTCGCGCTGTCCGGCGACCCCGAGGACATCCGGGTGACCGACGAGGCGATCCTCGAGCTCTTCCCCGACAACGAGGGCCTGCACCGCTGGATCGCAGCCGCGCAGAAGCACGTGGAGTTCGAGGGCCTTCCCGCCCGCATCTGCTGGCTCGGCTACGGCGACCGCGCCAAGGCCGGTCTGCGGTTCAACGAGCTGGTCGCCGAGGGGAAGCTGAAGGCGCCGATCGTGATCGGCCGCGACCACCTCGACTCCGGGTCGGTCGCGTCTCCCTACCGCGAGACGGAGGCGATGGCGGACGGCTCGGACGCAATCGCCGACTGGCCCATCCTGAACGCCCTGCTGAACACCGCCTCCGGAGCCACCTGGGTGTCCCTGCACCACGGTGGCGGCGTCGGCATCGGCCGATCCATCCACGCCGGCCAGGTCTCGGTCGCCGACGGCACCCCGCTCGCCGCGGAGAAGCTCGAGCGCCTACTCACGAACGACCCGGGCATGGGCGTCATCCGGCACGTCGACGCCGGCTACGAGCGGGCCGTCGACGTGGCCGAGCAGCGCGGAGTCCGCATCCCGATGCTCGAGGCGGCCCGCGCCGCGGCGGAGTCCACCGGCACGCCGGAGGCCCTGGCCGTCTCGGCCCCGAGCATCTGATCGTGCACTCCGGGACCACGGTGACTCTCGGCACCGCCACCACCTCTCTCGAGGCGGTGGTGGCGGTGGCCCAGGGCGCGCACGTCGAACTCGACCCCGACGCGCTGGAGCGTGTGGCGCGCACCCAGGCGATGATCGCGAACGTCCTCGCCTCGGGACGGCCCGTCTACGGGCTCACCACAGGAGTGGGCGACCTCTACACCGTCGGGGTGGAGACCCAGCGGGTCGCCGATGTGCAGCTGGGCATGCTGCGCAGTCACGCCAGCGGCGTGGGCGAAGCGCACGACGAGACGGCCGTGCGCGCCGTCATGACCGTCATGATCACGGCCCTCGCGCGGGGCTTCAGCGGCGTGGGAGTGCGCCTGCTGCAGACGATGGTCGACATGCTGAACAGGGGCGTGACGCCGTGGGCGCCCGCGCAGGGCTCGGTCGGATACCTCACGGCCACCGCGCACATCGGACTGGCGGTCTTCGGAGAGGGGCGCGCCTGGTTCGACGGCGAGCTGCTCCCCGGCGCCGAAGCGCTCCGGCGTGCCGGGATCGAACGGATCGAGCCGGGACCCCGCGAAGGTCACGCCCTCATCAGCGGCACGTACGAGATCACCGGCGTCGGCGCGCTCGCCGTGCACGCCGCCCGGAGACTCGTCGACGTCGCCGATGCGGCCGGCGCGCTGTCGCTCGAGGTGCTGCGCGGCAACAGCCGCGGGTACGACCCCCGGCTGCAGGCGCTGAGGCCGCATCCCGGCCAGGTCGAGACGGCCCATCGCCTCCGCGCGCTCCTCGCCTCGAGCGAGATCCTCGCCGCCCACCGCACCCACCGGCTGCAGGACGCTCTCAGCCTGCGCTGCATCCCCCAGGTCCACGGCGCTGTGCGGGACGCGCTCACCGAGGTGGAACGGGTCATCGGAGTCGAGATCGACTCGGTCACCGACAACCCCGTCTTCGTCGTCGAGGACGAGGAGCTCGTCGCCCTGCCCGGCGGGAACGGCCACGGAGCTCCGACGGCGCTCGCCCTCGACTACCTGGCGATCGCCGTGGCCGAGCTGAGCACGATGTCGCAGGCGCGCTCCGACCGCCTCACGAACCACCACTACAGCGAGCTGCCGGCCTTCCTCATGGCTGGCACGTCGGCGGCGTCCGGATTCATGATCCCTCCCTATGCGGCCGCGGCCCTCGCCGGCGAGAACCGGGGGCTGGCCGCACCGGCGACCGTGCACACCGTCTCGACCTCGGCCGGGCAGGAGGACCACGTGAGCATGGGGACGACGGCGGCGCTGAAGGCGAGGCGGGCGACGGCGAACGCGCAGACCATCGTGGCCATCGAGCTCCTCTGCGCTGCGCAGGCCGTCGAGTTCCATGCGCCGCTACGACCCGGGGCCGGAACCGGTGCGGTGTACGACGCCGTCCGATCTCGGGTCGGCCACCGGACGAGCGACACCGAGATCGCCCCCGACATCGAAGCAGTGCGCAGTCTCGTCGCCGACGGGACGCTGCACGGCATCATCACCACCACTGTGAAGGACGACCCCCATGCCTGACACGACTCCTCCCACCGCACCACTGGACGGGGTGAAGGTGCTCGACCTGGCGCGGGTGCTCGCCGGTCCGCTCTGCGCCGCCATGCTCGGCGACCTCGGCGCGACGGTCACGAAGGTCGAGCTCCCGGGGCACGGCGACGACTCCCGGCACTTCACGCCGCACCAGAACGGTGAGAGCACGTACTTCATGCTGCTGAATCGTGGCAAGCGCAGCATCACCATCGACCTGAAGTCGGAGCAGGGGCACGCTCTGCTCCTCACGCTGATCGAGCAGGCCGACGTGCTGGTCGAGAACTTCCGCCCCGGAGTCACCGCCCGCCTCGGCATCGACTGGGAGACGGTCAAGGCCATCAATCCCCGGCTCGTCTACGTCAGCATCTCCGGCTTCGGGCAGACCGGACCGCTCTCGAAGCGCGCCGCGTACGACCACATCGTGCAGGCCATGGGCGGCATCATGAGCGTCACCGGATGGGCCGACGGCCCGCCGACGCGCATCGGGGACGCCGTCGGCGATGTCGTCGCCGGGATCTACGGCTCCTGGGGCGCCCTCGCCGCGCTCCTGCAGCGGGCGAGCACCGGAGCCGGTCAGCACGTCGACGTGGCCATGCTCGACTCCATCTTCTCGCTGCAGATGGTGTCGCTGTCGCAGCTGCTCGGCGGCGGCCCGCTCCCTGGACGCATCGGCAACAGCCACCCGATCAGCGCGCCGATGGACGGCTACGCCGCCGCAGACGGGCACGTCGTGATCGCCGTGGCGAACGATCCGCTCTTCGCCCGACTCACCAGCGTCCTCGGGCAACCCGAGCTGGTGACGGATCCGCGCTTCGCGAGCGACCCGGCCCGGATGGCTCACCAGGACGACCTCCGCGCGGTGATCGAGTCCTGGGCCTCCACGCGACCGGTCGACACCGTCGTCGCGGAGCTCGAGCACGCCGGCGTCCCCGCTGCTCCCATCTGGGACATCGCCCAGGTCGCCGCCAGCGAGCACGCCGCGCACCGAGGTCTCGTGCAGTCGGTGCGCCACCCGGTCGCCGGCATGGTCGACGTCGTGCCGCAACCCGTCCACTTCAGCGGAGCCGCGCGGACCACCGACCTCGCTGCGCCGACCCTGGGTCAGCACACGGACGAGATCCTCGCTCACGACCTGGGGCTCACGGCCCGGGAGATCGCCGATCTGCACGCGGGCGGGGTGGTCTGACGATGACCTCCCCCGAACCGATCCGCATCGCCGTCATCGGCGCCGGCACCATGGGCGCGGGAGTCGCCGGGGTCTTCGCCGCCCACGGCCACCCCGTCTCGCTCTACTCCCGCAGCGAGACGACGCTCGCCTCCGCCCTCGCCGCGATCGAGGCGCGCATCGGCGACGAGGTCGATCGCGTCACCGTCACGACGGACCTCGCCGCCTGCGCCGAGGAGGCCGGGTTCGTCAGCGAGAACGTCGTCGAGCAGCTCGACCTCAAGCGGGAGGTGTTCGCCGAGCTGGAACGGCTGGTCCCCGCGGACTGCATCCTGACCACCAACACCTCCAGCGTCCCGATCACCGAGATCGCGTCCGGGCTCGAGACACCCGGACGCCTGGTCGGACTGCACTGGTTCAATCCGCCCGCCGTGATGCCGCTGGTCGAGGTCGTCCGCGGCTCAGCGAGCGACGACCTCACCGTCGAGCGGGTGATGGCCCTGTGCGCCGCCATCGGCAAGGAGGTGATCGAGGTGCGGCGCGAGATGCCCGGCTTCGTGATCAACCGCCTGCAGTACGCGCTGCTGCGCGAGGCGATCGCCCTGGTCGAATCGGGGGCCGCCACCGTCGCCGATGTCGACCGCGCCGTCGAGACGACGCTGGCACCGCGGTGGTCGGCGTCCGGGCCGCTGCGTCTGATGGACCTCGCCGGACTCGATACCGTCGAGAAGGTGTCGGCCGTGATCATGCCCGAGCTCGACACCACCGCCGGAGTACCGGAGATCGTCAGCGCGCTCGTCGCCGAGGGCGCCCTCGGCGCCAAGGCCGGCCGCGGATTCTACGAGTGGACACCCGAGACCCTCGCCGCCGCCGTCGCCGAGCGCGACGACACGGTCCGGGCTTTGACCGAGCGGAGGACCGCGCGATGACCGAGGTGATCACCCTTGAGCAAGACGGCGCCGTCGCTGTCATCACCCTGAACCGGCCGGAGAAGCGCAACGCGCTCAGCCGCGACCTGCTCGTGCAGCTCGTCGACACCCTGCGCACGCTGGACCGCGACGAGACGACCAGGGCTGTGGTCCTCCAGGGCGGCGAGCGCGCCTTCGCCGCCGGCGCGGATCTGGGCTCTCTCGGCGACGCCAGGGCGATCGAGCTGTACACCAGCGGGTTCAGCGAGCTGTGGGACGACGTGGCCGCCGTCCGGCTGCCGCTCGTCGCCTCGGTCGCCGGCTATGCCCTCGGCGGCGGACTCGAACTCGCGCTGATCTGCGACGTGATCGTCGCGGCCGACAACGCCGTGTTCGGCTTTCCGGAGACGTCGATCGGCATCGTGCCGGGCGCCGGCGGCACGCAGCGCATCGTGCGCGCGGTCGGCAAGCCGATGGCGATGGACCTGCTGCTCACCGGCCGGCGCCTGACGGCGACCGAAGCCCTCGCCTCCGGCCTCGTGAGCCGGATCGTGCCTCTGACGGATCTGGTCGGAGAGAGCCGTGCGATCGCGGAGCGCATCGCGGCCGGAGCGCCTCTGGCGACCCGGATGGCCAAGCACGCCGTGCTGACGGCGTTCGACGCTCCCCTCACCGTCGGCGTCGCCCACGAGCGCGCCCTCTCCGCCCTCATCGCCGCCAGCGCCGACCGTGACGAAGGCCTGAGAGCCTTCCGCGCCCGCGACACGCCTGACTTCGAAGGACGGTGACTCCGTGAACGACGCGACCGCATCGGTCAGCGATCTCCTCGACTCCGTGAGCGCCATCGGACGCGACGGCGCCACCGGCGGCTACCGGCGTCCCGTCTTCTCCTCCGCGGAACGCCAGCTGCGCGAGTGGTTCGTGCACGAGGCCGAGCGCCGTGGGCTGTCCGTCGAGACCGACCGCAACGGCATCCTCTGGGCGTGGTGGGGCCCACCCATGCGGGGCGCGCTCGTGACCGGCAGCCATCTCGACTCGGTCCCGGGAGGCGGCGCCTTCGACGGCCCGCTCGGCGTCGCGGCCGCTCTGGTCGCGATCGACCGGATGCGCGAGCGGGGCGTCGAACCCGGCCGCTCGCTCGCGGTCGTGGTCTTCCCCGAGGAGGAGGGCTCGCGCTTCGGCGTGGCGTGCCTGGGCTCACGCCTGCTCACCGGGCTGCTGGACCCCGACGCCGCGCGGCGGCTCACCGACCGCGAAGGGACGACGCTCGCTGAGGCCTACTCGCAGGCCGGCATCGATGCGGCTCACCTCGGAGCCGATCCTGAGGGACTCGCCCGCATCGGTTCGTTCGTCGAGCTGCACGTGGAGCAGGGCCGCGGTCTCATCGACCTCGGCGCTCCGATCGCCGTGGGCTCGTCGATCCTCGGGCATGGACGGTGGAAGGTGACGGTGAGCGGCCAGGGCAACCACGCGGGCACCACCCCGATGACCGACCGCTCCGATCCGGTGGTCGCTGCCGCCGCCCTCGTCGGGCTCGTCTCCGAGCTCGCCACGGCGACCGACGACGCCCGCGCGACCGTCGGCCGCTTCGAGCCGCACCCCGGAGGCACGAACGTCATCGCCTCCCGTGTCGACTTCTGGCTCGATGTCCGGCACCAGGACGACGCCGTCACCCGCGACCTCGTCGCCCGCATCGCGAGTGAGGCTGCCTCGACGGCGGCGCGCCACGGCTGCTCGGCCGTCGTCACGGAGGAGTCGTGGAGTCCGACGGTCGGCTTCGATCCCGCACTCGGCCGCGCTGTCGCCCGACTCGTGCCCGGCGCTCCGGTGCTGAGGAGCGGCGCCGGACACGACGCCGGCATCCTCGCCTCGGCCGTGCCCACCGCGATGCTCTTCGTCCGCAACCCCTCGGGCATCTCGCACTCACCGGAGGAGTTCGTCGAACAGGCCGACGCCGACGACTCGGCCGCGGTCCTCGCCGACGTGCTGCAGGGACTCCTGTGAGCGGCGCCACCTCGTACTGGGCCGCGCAGGCCCTCCTCGGCGACCGGATCGAGAGCCGGGTGCGGATCACCGCGGCCGCCGATGGGACGATCAGCTCGGTCGCAGCGGGGGTCGACGCCACCGCCGTCGACACTGTCCTGAGCGGAGTGGTGCACCCCGGCGCGGTGAACGCGCACTCCCACGCCTTCCACCGCCTGCTGCGCGGCAGGACCCACGGCGACGGGGGCAGCTTCTGGACCTGGCGGGACCTGATGTACCGCGAGGCGCTCCGCCTCGACCCTCCTCGGTACGAGGAGGTGGCGACCGCCGTGTACGCCGAGATGGTCGCCGCGGGGTGGACCTCGGTCGCCGAGTTCCACTACGTGCACCACCGACCGGACGGCACGCCGTACAGCGAACCGCACGCGATGGAGCGGGCGCTCGCCCGCGCCGCGACGACCGCGGGGATCCGGCTGACTCTGCTCGACACGTGCTACCTCACCGGCGGCATCGGCGAGCCCCTGAGCGCCGAGCAGACCCGCTTCGGCGACGGTTCGATCGACGGCTGGCTCGGGCGGCTCGGCGACCTGCGCCGCACGATCGCCTCCGAGTTCGACCCGGCGCGGATCACCGTCGGCGCCGCCCTGCATTCGGTCAGAGCCGTTCCCGCCGCAGCGCTCTCCGTGGTGTCGGCCGAGCTCGACCCGAGCATCCCCCTGCACATGCACGTGTCGGAGCAGCCCGCCGAGAACGAGCAGTGCCTGCGGGCCACCGGACTCACGCCGATCGGTCTGCTGGAGGCGAGAGGCCTGCTCTCGACGAGGTTCTCCGCGGTGCACGCCACCCATCTCTCCCCCGAGGACATCGAGCTGCTCGGCGCCGCCGGATCGACCGTCGTGATGTGCCCGACGACCGAGGCCGATCTCGGAGACGGCATCGGGTCGGCGAGAGCACTCAGTGACGCCGGCGCGGTGATCGCGCTGGGCACCGACCAGCACGCCGTCGTCGACCCGCTCCTCGAGGCGCGAGCGCTCGAGCACGGCGAGCGGCTCGGCTCCGGGCGGCGAGGGCGCTTCAGCCCGGCCGAGCTCCTCCGCGCCTCGGCGAGGGCGGGTCGGCGAGCACCGGCCGGCGCCGGCCGGATCGAGGAGGGACTGCCCTGCGATCTACTCGAGATCGATCCCGCCACCGCCCGCACCGCGGGGAGCGAGGCCGGCCAGCTGGTGCTCTCGGCCACAGCAGGCGATGTCGCCACGGTCGTCGTCGCCGGACAGGTCATCGCGCGCGGAGGTGTGCACGCCGCCCTCGGCGAGGTCGGTGCACTCCTGGCCGCGGCGACAGGCCGGGCGGAAACGAATCCGTCGGAGCAGTCAGGACAGAGGGAGCGACGATGAGCGACGTGATCACCGGCATCGGCGAGCTGATGACGCAGGACGGCGACCACACCGTCCTGCACGACGCCGCACTCGTGATCGAGGAGGGGCTGGTCGCCTGGGTGGGCAGCGCCTCCGCCGCGCCCGCGGCCGATCACCGCACCGATCTCGGCGGCCGGGCGCTCCTCCCCGGCTGGGTCGACTCGCACAGCCACCTCGTCTTCGACGGCGACCGCAGCGCCGAGTTCGAGGCGCGGATGGCCGGCGAGAGCTACTCCGCCGGCGGCATCGCCGTCACGACCGCTGTGACGCGTGCGGCCGGCGACGAACGGCTGGCGCGGCTCGTCGCCGGCCGGGTGCGGGAGGCCCTCGGCCAGGGCACCACCTGGCTCGAGACGAAGACGGGGTACGGCCTCACCGTCGACGACGAGGTCCGCGGAGCCGTGATCGCCGCGTCCGAGGTCGGCGACGCGACCTTCCTGGGCGCCCATCTCGTCCCCGACGGCCTCGACCCCGACGACTACGTCGATCTCGTCTGCGGTCCGATGCTCGCGGGCGTCGCCCCCCATGTCCGGTGGGCCGACGTCTTCTGCGAGCAGGGCGCCTTCACCGTCGAGCAGTCGAGGCGGGTGCTGACCGCTGCGCGCGCAACGGGGCTCGGGCTCCGCGTCCACGGCAACCAGCTCGGGCACAGCGGAGGGATCCGACTCGCTGTCGAGGTCGGGGCCGCCAGCGTCGACCACTGCAACTTCGTCTCCGACGACGACCTCGACGCACTCGCCAGTAGCTGGACCTCGGGCAGGGGCACGGTCGCGACGGTCCTGCCCGCCTGCGATCTCTCGACGCGAGCGCCACTGGCGCCTGCGCGGCGCCTCCTCGACGCGGGCGTCCCCGTCGCCATCGCCTCCAACTGCAACCCCGGCACCTCCTACACGAGCTCCATGGCCTTCTGCGTCGCCACCGCCGTGCTGCAGATGGGGTTGAGCATCCACGAGGCGGTCCGGGCCGCGACCCACGGAGGAGCCCTCGCGCTGCACCGCGACGCCGGCCCCGGAGCCATCGGCTCGATCGCGGTCGGGCATCGCGCCGACCTCCACGCGCTCGACGCGCCCTCGGCGACGCACCTGGCCTACCGTCCGGGGATGCCGTTGACCTACGCCGTCTGGAAGGACGGACGCCGCTCGTGAGCGTGCAGATTCTCCGTGCCGCCTCGCGCCCGGTGAGCCGCTGGCGCAACGGAGGCGGCGAGACCTCCGAGATCGCTCGTCACCCCTCAAGCGCGGAGGAGGACTGGTGGTGGCGTGCGAGCATCGCGACGATCGCGCAGGACGGGGCGTTCTCGCCCTTCCCCGGCTGCGACCGGATCATCGTGCCCCTCGACGGCGCGCTACGCCTCGACATCGACGGGACGCCGACGGATGTGCCGAGACACGGCGTCCTGCGCTTCCGCGGCGAGGACGACGTGCGAGCCGTCGACGTCGCGCAGCCGACCACCGACCTCACCATCATCGTGTCCCGCGACCTCTCCGCAGCCGACCTGAGAATCGTCACGGCGCCGGAGTCGCGATTCGGGCCGGGCCGGGGGCAGAGTCTTCTCATCGTGGCGCTCTCGGACGACGTCGCTGCGGACGCGGTCACCCTCGCACCCCTGGACGCGGTCCTGGTCACGGCGGGTGACGAGCTCGTCGTCCGTCACGGATCGGTCGCGGTGATCGAACTCTCGGGCTCTCCCGAGTGGTGAAGCCCTCTCGGCCGTGAGCGCGAGCCGGATCGCTCCGAGACGGCCCGACGGCCGGTCCGGTCTCCGGTCTCCGGTCTCCGGCAGGGTGACGGACACGTCGAGCGGTACCGCGACGCTCACGATCAGGGAGACGGCGACCGGCTCGGTATCGGGCGCGGCTCCCCGCCCCCGCGCCGGGCCCGATGCCGAACAGCTCGTCAGGCCAGGAAGGCGCGCGATTCACTCGAGGAAGCAGCCCTCGGAGGACCGCTCAGGCCGGCGCCCCCGGCAGCACGTACCAGAGCACAGTCGTCAGGGTCGCGCAGACGACGCCCATGATCGTGACGCCGACGGTCCAGGTCGAGAGCATCGTCCGCTCCGGGATGGTGAAGTAGCGCGAGAGGACCCAGAAGCCGGCGTCGTTCACGTGTGACAGGCAGACGCCTCCGGCCGAGATGCCGACGGCGAGCAGCGCGACGTGCGTCGGATCGACGGTGGTGGTGTCGATGGTCGTGGCCAGGAGCGTCGCGACGGTGGTGACCGCCGCCGTGGTCGTGCCGAGAGTCGCCCGCAGAGCAGCCGCCAGGACGAAGCCGAACACGACCAGCGGCAGGTGCGCCTCCTGGAGCCGCTCGACGAGCTGCCCGCCGATGCCGGAGGCGGCGATCACGCCGCCGAACGCGACGCCTCCGCCCGTCGAGAGCACGATCTCGCCGACCGGGCGCAGACCCACCCGGCCGACCTCGGTCAGACCCCCGCCGCTCCGGGCCGACCGGGGCAGCAGCAGCAGGTAGGCGACGACCGTCGTGATCATCAGCGCGATGACAGGGGTGCCGAGGAACCGGACGACGTCGCCCACCGGAGTCGGCTGCGGTGCGACGAGGGCGGTGACGGTCGCGAGGAGGATCAGCAGCACCGGCAGGGTGAGCACGATCAGGAGCTTGGTCAGCAGGTGCGTGACGGTCGCGGACGGGGCAGTCGCCGCGGCCCTGCCTCGGGCGAGGGTCGAGACCGCCCGCGTGTCGGGCTGGGCGACGGTGCGCTCGACGGGAGTGCCGGCCTCCGGAGCGGGCAGACCCCCGCGGGCGTCGATCCGGGCGAGGCGGCGGGAGGCCCAGAGGCAGCCGACCGCCGCGCCCGGCAGCATCGTGGACAGGCCCAGCACCGCCAGCAGCCCGTAGTCGACGCCGAGCGCCGAGGCGACCGCGACCGCTCCGGGGTGCGGAGGGAGGATCGCGTGGACGGCGAGCACGGCGATCGCCATCGGCACCGCGAAGAAGGCCGCGTGACGACCGGCCTGCCGGGCGATCGAGAGGGCGATGGGGGCGAGGAGGATCACGGCGGTGTCGAAGAAGATCGTGCTGCCCACCAGCAGGCCGGCGAGGACGACGGCGAGCACCCCGCGCTGCGGCCCCACCTTCTGCAGCAGGACGCGGCCGAGCAGCTCGCCGCCGCCGGAGCGCGAGATGATCTCGCCGATGATGCAGCCCAGCCCCACCAGCGGCAGGATGTGCGCCAGCGCGGGTCCGAGAACGCCCTCGAGCACGGCCAGGACGCCGCGCTCCTTGTCGATCAGGGGCAGGCCGAAGACCAGCCCGAGGACGACCGCGACCGCCGTCATCGCGATGTAGGGGTGGATCCGGAGCCGCACGATGAGCACGAGCAGTGCGGCGACGCTGAGCACGATGGACAGGACGGCGAGGGGGAAGGTCACGGTGATGCTCCTTTGCAGTGGCGACTGCCGCCAGTGAAGAGGACGACCGGGAGCTCGGCGACGGATCGTGTCGCGAGAGCGGCGAGAGCGGACATCCGTCCGTTCTGGCCGCCGCGGCGACGACGCGGTCGATCACGGCGCGCAGGTCGGGCGAATCTGGGGCGACCCGCGGCGCCGACCGCACCGCTCACTCGACGATGAGAAGGACGACTCCCCATGACCCCGACCGCTCACCTGCACCACGTGGCCCTCGTGGTCTCGGACCTCGACGCGACGCGCGACTTCTACGTCGGCGTGCTGGGGTGCTCCGAGTTCACCCGCCCCAGCGACTTCGTGTTCCACGGGGCGTACTTCCGCCTCGGCACGGCCGAGATCCACGTGGTCCAGGAGAAGACGCCGGGCCGGTTGGTCGCGAATCCGCCGCGGTGGGAGGAGGACGAGCTGCAGACGGGGCTCGTGCACCACTTCGCGATCATGGTCGAGTCGTTCGCGCCGTTCCTCGAGGCGCTCGCCGCCCGCGGGCTCGAGCGCTGCGGCGGCTACCGGGTGCGCGACGACTTCGTCGAGCAGGTGTACCTCGCCGACCCGGACGGCAACGTGATCGAGCTGCTCCAGCAGCACGAGCCGGCTGCGGGCCGGTTGCGGCGGCAAGAGATCCACGACCTCGGTATCGCGGTGCCGGTGGCTCCGGGGTACCCGCTGATCGATCCTCGAGAGCGGTACGGAGTGGCCTGAGTCTCCGCAGGCGAGTGGTTAGGCTGGCTCCAGCTCCGCAGGTGCGGAACTGTTGAGGAGGCCGCCGTGCGCTTTCATCCGTCCACCCTCGCGCTGCCCACCGCCGCCCTGCTGCTGCTCACCGGGTGCGCCGGCGCAGGAGGCTCCTCCTCGGGAACGTCGGACGACGCGGCCGGTCAGGGCGGCTCGATCACCGTCTTCGCCGCGGCCTCGTTGAAGGGCGCCTTCACGCAGCTCGCGACGGACTTCGAGGCCGCCGAGCCCGGCGCCCACGTCGAGCTCTCGTTCGCCGGCTCTGCCGACCTCGTCTCGCAGATCGTGAACGGCGCCCCTGCCGACGTCATCGCGTCGGCCGACGAGCGCACGATGGCCACTCTCACGGACGCCGGCCTCGTCGCAGGCGACCCCGTCGACATCGCGACCAACACGCTCGAGATCGCCGTTCCTCCGGGCAACCCCGCGCAGGTGGGCTCGCTCGCCGACCTCGCCCGGCCGGGGACGGCCACGGTGCTCTGTGCTCCGCAGGTGCCGTGCGGAGCAGCGGCCGCCGCGGTCGAGCAGGCGGCCGGCGTGGACATCGCGCCGGTCAGCGAGGAGTCGTCGGTCACCGACGTGCTCGGCAAGGTCTCGTCCGGCGAGGCGGACGCGGGACTCGTCTATGCGACCGATGTCCTCGGCTCCGGCGGCTCGGTCACGGGCATCCCTTTCGCCGAGGCCTCGGCGGCGGTGAACACCTACCCGATCGCCGCGCTGACGGGAGCGGGCGATCCCGCCACGGCAGCGGCCTTCGTCGCGTACGCCGCCTCCGACGCCGGGCAGGCCGTTCTCGCCGCGGCCGGATTCGGAGCGCCGGGAGAGTCGTGACGGCTTCCGAGCGGGGTCGGGCAGAGACGTAGCCGGCCCTGCTCACGACGGACACCCCGAGGCCCGCGCGCACCTGGTCGACCGCGCGGCGGAAGTGGGCGACGTCAGTGTCCGAGGTGAACACGTCGACGTCCTCCGTCAGTCGGTTGATGACGCTGTGCTCGCGGATCGCACCGGAACCGGCGGGAGCGAATCCGGTGCCCTCGAGCGCTTCGAGCGCGGCACGGGTGATCTCGCGCTGCAGTTCCTCATTCCTGCTGCCCAGGTCAGTCGTTCTTCTGTTCCGGCCAGGTGCACAGGGGCGTCGTGTTGCCGAAGCGCGGCGTGTCCTCCGCCATCTCACTGGTGCGGCTCGGGGTGTCGAAGCCGGAGGCATGAGCGACCGCGACGACGCGCAGAAGGCGCCGCTCACCTCCGTGAGGAGACACCTGCAGCGTCGGAGATGGCCTGGAAGTCGATCCAGGCTCGCTTCGCTCTATCGACCCGCGGCACCCAGCGGCCGTCTGCGGTGGTCGCGGTCATCGCGGTGCGCCTTCTGGTTCGTGCCCTTCAGGCGACGTCGGCGCCGGCTCTTTCGCGAGGGCGACGGACGACTTGCCTAGGGGCCGGTGCACCTCCTGGGAAGTCGATCGGTAGCGGGCACGTAGACCGGCTGACCGGTGACGGGTGTGCGCTCGGTCCGTTCAACTCTGAAAGAGTCAGGAAGGGCTATTCAGGGCCCTGCTGGATCGCTGCAAAATGGCTGATCAACGCCAGTTCCCAGGCCGTGGATCGTGTGCTCTGAATAACCCTCAGGTTCGAGTGTTACAGGTCCCGCATCTAGAATCGCGATCTCGGGTTGTCGTCAGGATTGATGCTCGAGGCCATGCTTATTTCGAGGAGGATCGTGCGATCCCGTTCCGCTCTCTATGTTGATGCCGGTTATCTGATTGCGGCCGCGGCGACTCGTGTGACCGGCTCCTCGATCCGTCGGGGTATCAGTGTCGACTACACGGTCCTGCTCGCGGACCTGATCGCTCTGGTCGAGCAGCGCAGCGGGCTGCCTCTGCTGCGTGTGTACTGGTATGACGCTGCCCGTGATGGGAAAGCGACGTCCGCTCAGGAGGAGATTTCCCTCTTGCCTCGGGTGAAGTTGCGGTTGGGCAGGATCGGTGTCGATGGCGAGCAGAAGGGCGTGGACCTTCGGATTGGTCTTGATATGGTCGGTCATTCTCGAACCGGCGCCGTCGACACGATGTATCTTCTCTCCGGCGACGACGACCTCACCGAGGCCGTCGATGAGGCGCAAGCTCAGGGTGTGCAGGTCATCGTTCTCGCGGTCCCGTCCCGGACCCGGCCGGCACACGGAGTCAGCGTCATCTCTCGGTCGCCGCCGACGGTCTTGAGATCCTCGACGCGCAGCTCCTCGATACGTCCATCCGCCCGATGGCCGCCACCGGGATCGAGGCTGAGGTGCCGTCCGCGACACCTTCGACCTCCTCTCCGACGCCCGCCGATATCGCGCGGATTGCGACCTCAGCACCGACTCCGCGACCCGTCTCGCGGCCGGCCGCGAGCGATGCAACGTTGGTCTACTCATCGGCGGACCCTCGATCTTCAATCGAGAGTCCGACCGCGGCCTCAGAGGAGGTGATCGACGAGGTCGCGCAGAAGACCTATACGGCGTGGGCCGGGGCAGCTACGTCTGAGCAACGTGTTGAGCTTCGGGACAATCGCCCGTTCGTGCCGAGAGATCTCGACCGTGCGCTCCTCTTGGACCTCTCGGCCGCTATCGGCGAGTACTCGTTGAGTGACGCCGTCCGCTTCCGGCTGCGTGCCGCGTTCTGGGACGCAGTCGACGTCACCTGACGGGCGCAGCACCGCTCTGTCGCGAGTGCTTGCACTACTGGAGCGAGGTGCGAACGTGGCGGCGCGGAGGGGAGCGGCTCGCGCGGGCGTGGTCCGTTGTTGCGGGCGCAGTTCAAGGACTACTTCCCGAGTGCCTTCCGCACCGTCATCCGGTCCACGCCTGCCGCGCGAGCGCGGCGTACTCGTCGGCCAGGCACTGCTCGAGTAGCGCGTTCACTTCCGGCGGAGTGCCGGCATGTCCGCCGACGTCGAGACTCGACAGCATCCACCGCATGGCCTGCCCGTCACTGACCCGACCACCCTCGGGCACACACCCGTGCGGGCATGGCATCGCGCCCGACGACCCCCACAGCCGACAGATCATCGGCCGCACCTCGTGGACTGTGCAGCGGCCGACTCCGAAGGTCCTCGACAGCGCAGGGCACGCCCCATCCGTTGTCGGAAAGTCGAGGTCGACACCCCGCTTGAGGGGCCTCGCCCGTTCCGCCGCGGAGGCGTCGATGTGCTCGTGACAGGACTGCTCACACAGGCCCAGACACGAGAGCGCTGGCAGCTGCGCGTCCAGCCGCTCGAGATGATCCAGAACGTCGGAATCCACCTCACGGCGAACGCTCACCGCAGCCGACGCCCGCTCCACTCCGATGGATCAGCCGCCTTCTGGTCGGCCTCGACCCACCGCTCACCGTCGACGATCATCGGTGGCGATCGCCGCCCCCAGAACTCGGCGTGAGCGTCCTGGAATCGCCGGGCAGCGCCCCGGGAGGGGAACTTTTGCACGACCCCCTCGGTCAGCACGCCCCACCTGTCCAGGTCGGTCATGACGCCTCGTCGGCAGGCAGGGCGAGAGCGACGTCGACCAAGGCGGCTGTGCGCGCGTCCGCCCGTTGGATCGCAGCCATCGCACACCACCTTGGAGAGACAACTCGTTGAGGACGTTGTGGAGCACTTCGGTAAGGAGGGGTCACCTGCTCTAAACGGGGATTTTCGCCCGGCGTTCGAGCCACATGAGTATCACGCCGGCTACCAGGAGGATGCCTCCGCTGAGGAGGGCTGACGTGCGCTCAAGCGCCACAATCTCGCCGAGAGCAGCAGCCCCTTCGGCGGCGGCTGGCACAAGAAAGAACTGAAGAACCTGGCTGCCTTGCGCTACAGAGAGCACCGCGACTACGACTCCAGCAGCGATCACTGTTCGACGCCGAGACAAGAAGCCGACATACACGGTGATTGCCGCGGTAAGGAGATAAGGCCCGGCGGGATAGTATACGAGGCCTGCCGGGAAGAAGAGCGCGATCGCCGCCAACGCAGACCGGAGGAACATCGGCCGGGACAGCTTTCCCCAGGAATCGCGGTAGATCACGTAGGTCGCAAGCCACGTCACCACCGCGGCCACCGCCGGTACCGCGAAGTACACGACGCTGGAGAAACGGCCGATAAATCTCATCACCACAACGACTGCCGCCGCCGAGACCACTTGAAGCGCGGATTTCTTATTCCACGGTATTTTGCGTCGAGGAATTGAAATTCGAATCAGCCTGCCTACCTTCGCATGAGAGACTCCGCTCGGACTCGGCGACCGGGCCGGTACATCGTACCGCAAGACAAATTTCGACGGCGGAGCTATCGAGTAGTCGGCCGCCGAACGACTCTGCCAGCCCGACGGCCTTTTGGGGAAAGTTTATTCCGCCAGAACCGATTCGGGGTCGGGTTCGGAGCACCAGGAGAGTCGCGACGGGGTCAGAGGAGGGCCACAGGGTGCGCATAGCGGACCCGATCAGGGTTGCTCGGGACGGACACCCCGATCGACGAGGAGCACGACTATGACCCGCATCCCGGAGCCCCGGAACACGCCCGACGGACCGGCCTACGAGGGCCGCCCGCTCGACCGCCCCGAGGAGGAGGTGGTCGACCAGGGCCTCCCGTTCGACGTGCGCACGCTGCTCTCGCGGCGCGGCGTGCTGACGCTCGTCGGCGCAGGCGCGGCGACGCTCGGACTCGCGGCGTGCACGTCACCAGCATCCGGAACAGGAGCGGCGGGCGCAGCGACGGCCACCGCCACCGCGAGCGCCACTCCCACCGCACCCGCCGCTCTCGCCGAGATCCCCGACGAGACCGCGGGCCCCTACCCCGGCGACGGCTCGAACGGCGTCGACGTGCTCGAGCGATCGGGCATCGTCCGGAGCGATCTGCGCACGAGCATCGACGGTGGCGCCACGGCCGAGGGCGTGTCGATGGCGCTGAACCTCACGATCCTCGACGCGGCGAACGGCGGCGCGCCCTTCGCCGGGGCCGCGGTCTATGTGTGGCACTGCGATGCGGCGGGGAACTACTCGATGTACTCCAGCGGAGTCGAGGACGAGACCTACCTCCGCGGTGTGCAGGTCGCCGACAGCGCCGGCACCGTCTCGTTCACCTCGATCATCCCCGGCTGCTACTCCGGCCGCTGGCCGCACATCCACTTCGAGGTGTACCCCGACGTCGAGTCGATCACCGACGCGACGAACGCGATCGCCACCTCGCAGGTGGCCCTGCGGGAGGAGGCGTGCGACGCGGTCTACGCGCTCGACGACTACCCGGGGTCCGCGCGGAACCTGGCGCAGGTGAGCCTCGACGACGACATGGTCTTCAGCGACGACGGCGCAGCACTCCAGCTCGCGACGATGACGGGCGACGCGACCAGCGGCTACACGGTCGCGCTCACGGCGAGCGTCGACACCCGCACCACTCCGACCGCGGGTGCGGCTGCCGGCGGCGGGGCGCCGCGCAGCCGCTGACCGCCTCCCGAGGGCTTTCGCGGTCGCCGGCCGACCGGCGCGGCAAGACTGCCGCGAGCACGCCGACCCCGCAGAAACGCAGGTGCGGACGTAGGATCGACGGCATGCCGCAGATCAGGATCCGGGAGGCCGCCGCCGCGCTGGGGGTCAGCGACGACACGCTGCGGAGGTGGATCGACAACGGGACGCTGGCGAGCGCGAAGGACGCCTCGGGGCGGCGCGTCGTCGACGGCCTCGAGGTCGCGCAGCTCGCGCGGGCGAACGCCGTCCTCCCGGACGATCCCTCTCCCGTCGGCCGCTCCGCCCGCAACCGCTTCGTCGGGATCGTCACCGACATCGTCATGGACACGGTGATGGCGCAGGTCGAGCTGCAGTGCGGGCCGCACCGGGTGGTCTCGCTGATGAGCAGCGAGGCGGTCCGCGAGCTGGGGCTCGCGCCCGGCTCGCCCGCGGTCGCGGTGGTCAAGGCGACGACGGTCATCGTCGAGACGCCGCTCCCCCGCCACTGATGCACACCGGACGGATGCGCACCGGCCCGCCCCGCACCGGCCCGCAGCGCTCCGGCCCGCCCAGCACCGGCCGGACTCGCACCGGCCGGACTCGCATCGG
>NZ_LIIN01000034.1 GCF_001634385.1 Rathayibacter tanaceti
GGGTTCGACGAAGGCGGTGGGTGTGACGTACGGCGCGATGTCGCCCACGAGCCTCGCGACGGCGGCCGAGTCGGCCGTCACCTGCTGCGGCGCGACCTGGATCGCGGCCTTGCGCAGCAGCGTCTTCACGTCGCCGCGCTGGGTGGGCAGCACGACGGTGACGACGTCGCCCTCGCTGCCGGCGCGGGCGGTGCGGCCCGAGCGGTGCAGGTACGCCTTGTGCTCCATGGGCGGGTCGACGTGGATGACGAGCTCGACGTCGTCCACGTGCACGCCGCGGGCGGCGACGTCGGTGGCGACGAGCACCTTGACGGTGCCGGCGCCGAACGCGGCGAGGTTGCGGTCGCGGGCGACCTGCGAGAGGTTGCCGTGCAGGTCGACGGCGGGGATGCCCTGGCCGGTGAGCTGCTTCGCGAGCTTCTTCGCGTGGTGCTTGGTGCGCATGAAGAGGATGCGGCGGCCGGTGCCCGATGCGAGGGTCTTCACGAGCGCGTTCTTCGCGTCGAGGCCGTCCACCTCGAAGACGTGGTGGGTCATCAGCGCGACGGGCGAGTTCGCCTCGTCGACCGAGTGCAGCACCTCGTTCTGCAGGTACTTCTTGACGAGCTTGTCCACGCCGTTGTCGAGAGTGGCCGAGAACAGCAGGCGCTGGCCGCCGCGAGGGGTCTTGTCGAGGATGCGCGTGACGACCGGCAGGAATCCGAGGTCGGCCATGTGGTCGGCCTCGTCGAGCACGGTGATCTCGACGGCGTCGAGGTTCACGAAGCCCTGCTTCATGAGGTCCTCGAGGCGTCCCGGGCAGGCCACGACGATGTCGACGCCCTGCTTCAGTGCAGCGACCTGGCGCTGCTGCGAGACGCCTCCGAAGATCGTCGTGGTGACGATGCCGTACGCGTCGGCGAGCGGCTGCATGGCCGCCGTGATCTGCGTGGCGAGCTCTCGGGTCGGAGCGAGCACCAGACCGAGGGGGCGGCCAGGGCGGCGGCGGCCGCCGGCGAGCGATCCGCCGAGGCGGGCGATCATCGGGATGGAGAAGGCGAGGGTCTTGCCGGAGCCGGTCTTGCCGCGGCCGAGGACGTCGCGGCCGTTCAGGGTGTCGGGCAGCGTGTCGACCTGGATGGGGAAGGGCTCGGTGATGCCGCTCGCGGTGAGCGCGGCGACGAGGGGGGCCGGGACGCCGAGGGCGCCGAAGGAGGGGGTGTTCGACATGGAGTGGTGCCTTTCGGGGGCATCATGCCGATCGAGCAGTGCGGCCGGTGGCCGGGGCACGGGTGATCGGCGTTCGGGCGAAGGTGACGGTGGTCACATCCGTTCGCCGTACGATTCGGTGCGCGCGGCCTGAGGCCTCATGCACGTGCGCCAAGTGGTCGGGACGGATCCTCGACGGTCAGAGTCCTAGGGGACAAGGGGCGTTCTACGACGCGGGGGAGCGCGGTCATCGCGCTCGCACCCCTCCACCCTAGTGGGTGCCGATCCATCCGCGCATCGTCGACTGGACTCGGGAGCCGTCGACATCGCCCAGCTTGAGGCCGACGAACTCCCTCGCCCAGTCCGAGGTCTGCACCCGGAAGGGCGGATCCTGCTCACGCAGAGTCGCGAGGATCACGGCCGCGACGTCGCCCGGATCCTGCGCGTGCGTGGACGAGAACGACGAGGCGGCGCGGTCGAGGTAGGCGCCGAGGGCCGGAGCGTAGGGGCCGGCCTGGGCGAGCATCGCGCCCGCGTCGATGCCCACGTTCTCGACGAAGCTGCTCCGCACTGCCCCCGGCTCGACGAGCGAGATGTGCACACCGACCGAGGCGGCCACCGGTGCGAGTGACTCGAAGAACCCCTCGACCGCGAATTTCGCGGCGCAGTAGTCCTCGTTGAACGGCTGGCCGATGGCGCCGCCGATGCTCGAGACCGTGATGATCCGGCCGCGGGAGCAGCGGAGCATCGGCAGGGACGCGCGGGTCACCGCGACCACGCCGAAGAAGTTGACCTCCATCACGCGGCGCAGCTCCGCCGGGTCCTCGAGTTCCGCGGTGCGAGGTGCCCGGCCCCCGCATTGTTGACGAGGGCGTCGAGACGGCCCTGCTCCTCCTCCACGGCACGGAGGCACGCGGCCACGGAGTCGGGGTCGGTCACGTCGAGCGCGCGCACCTCGAGCTCCACGCGCGCCTCGGCGGCCTCGGCACGGAGCCCGTCGGCGCGCGCGGGGTCGCGGACGGTGGCGACCACCTGCCAGCCGGCTCGCGCCGCTTCGATCGCGGTGGTGCGGCCGATCCCCGTAGAGGTTCCGGTGACGAGAAGGACGGGACGGGGCATGCGCGGTTCCTGCTTTCCGGTGCTCGGCGGCACCGCGGGCGAGGTTATCGACCTCGCCTCCGAGCGCATCCAGCCTCCCGGTCAGCCGCGGTAGCGCTCACCGACCGGGACCTCGACCGCGAGCGTGTTGCCGGCCTGAGCCAGAGGGCACGCCCAGGCGGGATCGTAGGCGCACGAGGGGTTGTAGGCGAAGTTGAAATCGAGCACGAGCGTTCCCGGAGCCGCACCGGGCCCGAGGTCGGCGCCCTTCACTGTGTCGAGGAGGTAGCGACCGCCGCCGTAGGTGCCGCCGGGGGTCCCGGCGAGCGCGTCCTTGACCGGGAGGAACAGCCCGCCGCCGTAGGAGGCGAGCCGCCAGACATCGAGGCGGCCGGCTTGCGGGACCTCGACGGTGCCGATGAGGTCGAACGGCACGGTGCCGTCGGTGCCGGTCTCCACGTCCATCCGGCGTGCCTCCTCGACCGGGGCGAGTTCGAGTTCGAACCGCCACGAGGCGTCGTACGGCGCGATCGGCAGTGAGCGGAAGCGCGCCCGATCGGCGGGCAGGAGTGGAGTGGACGGGTGCTGCGCGAAGAGCGCGTTCCGACCGCGGATCCAGGCGGCGTGCGCGGCGAGCAGATCGACGTTCGAGAGGCGTCGGACGTCGGCGTAGAGCGCGTGGACGTGGCGCCGCCAGTCGGACACCTCGACCGCCGACGTCAAGCGGCGCCGCGGGGAGACCGTGTCGTCCTCGTGATCGTCCACCGACGGCCACTGGAGATGCAGCAGTTCCGAGCGCGAGAGTTCGACCTCCTCCTCGGCTGTGCCGTCGGGGCTCATGCCGGGGCCTCTCCGCGCGGGCGCGCATCGGCGCCCACGTCGTGGCGCCACGAGGGCGCGAGGGAACGGATGCGGATGCCGCGCCACTGCCAGAACGCCCACATCGAGGGCCAGAGCGCCGCTGAGGCGAGTCCGGCCGAGAACTCGAGCCTGTCGCGGAACAGCGTGCGGCCGTCGGGCAGGGGAGCCACGGCCATCCGGTGGTCCCAGGCGGTGATCAGCCGGAGCGAGCCCGAGAGCGGACCGCCGTTGTCGCGCAGGATTCGCACGTCGGGCATCGAGGGCACGCGTCGGTACGAGAGATCGATCGCCTGCGCTCCCACCGGCACGATCCCCAGAGCGTCCATCGCCACGTCGTGGGAGCCGAGGCCCCAGGTCGGCCGGAAGCCGCCCTCGTCGAGCGACGCGGCGGTCAACAGCGGGGACATCACCTCGCGGAACACGGCCGGACTCTGCAGGGCGCGCCAGGCGGAATCGGCATCGGTGTCGAGCACGTGCTTGAGCATCACCTTCACAGCCCCATCCTCTCCCGTCGACCGCCGTGCAGGAACAGGATGCGCGCGAGCCGCTCGACGTGTATGAGCCGGTGGGCCGGCCCCGCAGCCGGTGCGGCGCCGCTGCCTCCTCGGGCTCGCTCCCGAGCGGAGTCGGATCCCGCCCGGGGCTCGCTACCGTGTGAGGGTGAACGCCTCCGCTGTGGACCAGTCGACCTACCAGATCCGCTTCGAGTGGGGAGCGAGGGCGCTGCGCGTGCTCGCCCCCGCCGACGTCACCGTCGTCGTCGACGCGCTGCCCGGTCTCCGCGAGCTCGACCTCGGTGCCGTCGAGGGGCGGGTGGTGCGCGCGGGGCTGACCGATCGCAGCGCGGTGGCCCGCTGGATCCTGGAACGCCAGCACGAGAACGGCGGACGCACGAGCGTGAACCTCGTCGCGGCCGGCGAGGCGGACAGCAGCGGCGAGACCCGGTTCGCGATGGAGGACCATCTCGCGGCCGGGGCTCTCATCGACGCCTGATCGGCCTGGGGATCGACCACGTCTCGCCCGAGGCGGCCGTCGCCTGCGCCTCCTACGAGGGGCTGCGCCGCGCCTGCGGACACCTGCTCACCGCCTCCACCTCCGGCCGCCTCCTCACCGCCCAGGGGCGCGAGCAGGAGGTGCGGCTCGCCGCGCGCGTCGACACGCGCGACGAGGTGGAGGTGCTGCGCTGACACGTCCTCGGGCTCGCGCCGCGCGCCCCGGGCGCCCGATCCGCAGGAGCAGGTTCGCTCTGCAGGAGGGCGCGCGATCTGTCGGGGATGTTCGCCCCCGCGTCGACGTCGTGCGGCGCTGTCGGCGTCCGGGCGTCCAGGTCCTGCGCACCGCGCCCTGCAGATCGCACCGAGTCCTGAAGATCACCCCGCGCATCTCGACCGCCGCACCGGGTGCGGCGTAGCGTTCCCCGCGAGCGGCGGAACCCGTCCGCCGTCTCCCGACCGAAAGCTGGCACCGCATGAAAGCCGTCCTCAACGACGTCGTCCTCGCCGACGCTCCCGACTCTGACCTGATCTCGATCGAGGGGAACTGGTACTTCCCGCCCTCGAGCATCGTCGAGGGCGTGCTGGTCGAGAGCCCGACCCCGTACACCTGCCCGTGGAAGGGCGAGTGCCAGTACTTCTCGGTGCAGACCGCGAGCGGACTCGAGAAGGACAAGGCCTGGTCGTACCCGCACCCCTACCCGACCGCGTTCGACCGGGTCGGCAAGGACTTCTCGGGCTACGTCGCCTTCGACCGCTCGGTCAGCGTCTCGGACTGAGCTGACCGCGGCGGCGGTCCTCTCCGCCGTCGCGCCGGGTCATCCGCAGGCGGCTGCCCTCGCGCGGTGCGCGCGCACCTTCGCCCTGTTCCCGCAGCGTTGCATCGAGCACCAGCGCCGCGAGCCCGCCCGTGAGGTGTCGAGGTAGAGCATCCGGCACTCCGCCGCCGCGCAGCGACGCAGGCGACCCGCCGCGGGGGACCCGAGCAGCTCCACGGCCTCCCGGGCGATGGTTGCGAGCGCCTGCCGGCCGGCCGCGTTCAGCCGGCCCGCCTGCCGCGATCCTCCGCTCAGGGCGGGCGGGATGTCGGGCATCGCCGCCACGAGGTTGACCACGTCGATGTCGCGCGGGTCGAGTGGAGTCGCGGCCGCCGACGCTTCGGCCAGTCGCGCGACCGCGGCCCGCAGCATCAGAGCGTCGTCGAGCCGGGCGTCGCGGCTCTCGGGCCCGACGGCGTCGAAGCGCTCGGCGAGCCAGGAGGCCAGCGAGGCGTCCGAGTCGAACTGCTCGACGGCGTCGCGCGGGAGCGCGCCCGTGCAGGCGAAGTCGAGGGCGAGGCTGCCGGAGTCGAACCACCAGCGCCGCCCGTCGTCCTCGGCGAGCCACTGCCCCGTGACCGGCGCGCGCCCGCGGATCGTCCGCGTCTCGCCGCTCACGACGTCTGCACGGTGCGCCGCTGCCACTGGATCGCGTTCGCCGACTCGAACCGTCGGGCGCACCTCCCGCACGCGAGCGGCCGGGTGGGGCGGCGGTGCCGGTAGAAGAGGTGTCCACTCGGGCAGCGGCCGACCCAGGGGGCCAGCTCGTCCGCGGTCGGATTGTTGTGGGTGCGGGCTCCGGTGTAGCCGAGCCCGACCGAGATCCGCCGCCACTGCGGTCCGTGCGCCGCCTCGGGACCCGCGAGGGCGTGCGCGACCTCGTGCAGGAGGGTCTGCCACACCTCGTCGTCGCTCCAGCGTGACGCGAGATGACGCGAGACCGTGATGCGTCGCCGTGTCCAGTGGCAGGCGCCGGCGCGGGTCCGCGCGTGGTCGAAGGCGAAGCTCCAGGAGTCGTCGAGGTGCTCCTCGATCAGCGACTGCGCCCAGTGCGCGACATCGTCGAGATCAGCCACGGCGGGTCACGCGGAGCGTCAGGACTCGTCGCCGTCGGCGCGGCGGCGCCCGCGGACGGCGCCGTCGGTGCGCGGGGCGCGCTCGGACTCGTCCTGGAACTCGGAGGCAGCGGCGAAGCCAGGCGCGCGACCTCCAGCTCCTCCTCCGGCACCCCCACGCGCTCGCCGAGGGCCGTCGCCGCGTCGAAGTCGCGCACCGCCCTGCCGAACTCGCCGAGCTCGAAGAACGTGAGCCCGCGGTGCTTGAGCGCCAGAGAGTGCTCGAGGTGCCACTCGTGGGTGCGCGCCTCCTCGACGCACAGCGCGAGCTCCGAGAGCGCCTCGTCCGGCCGGCCGCGCAGCTGCATCAGGCGGGCACGGCGGACGCGGGCGCTGAGCAGCTCGGCGCGGTCGCCCGAGAAGCGGGTGCGGCGGACGGCCTCGTTGGCGATGTCCCAGGCCTCGTCCACGCGGCCGAGCAGACGCAGCAGCTCCGCCTTCTCGGTGAGCGCGGCGAGACTGCGCAGCGCGCCGATCTCCTCCAGGCGCTCCTGGGCGGCGTCGACGTCGATCTCCTCGCGGAGGGTCGCGGGGTCGTGGCGGATGATGATGCTCAGGGCGATGCTTCCTCGTGAAGTGCGGATCCGTCGCGGGCGGCGGAGGAGAAGACGGACCAAGGCCGACGGGGGCTCGCCCCGGCGTCGATTGTACCGGCGAGCTTTCCCGGGCGACCCCGACGCGCGGCTCCGCTCAGCCCCGGCGCACCTGGAAGACGCTGCGGGCGGGCAGCGGCGACGGTGTGGCGGTCTCGTCGCTCACGGCCAGCGCGCCCGCGGTGAAGTTCTCGAGCTCGCGACCCTGCACGAGCTTGGACGCGGCCGGGTCGGCGGCGAGACGTCTCGGCAGCCCGTCGAGGGCCAGGGGCGCGGCGGAGGCGAGCATCACGACATTGCCGAACCGCTTCGCCTTGAGCATCTGCGTGTCAGTCACGATCGCGGTGTGCGCGAACACGGCGGCGAGGGTCGCGGCCTGCCCGCGGGCGAAGGCCAGCGCTCCACCGTCGGCCACGTTCACGGCGACGAGGCCGCCGGGAGCGAGCAGCGGAGCGATCGCGCCGTAGAATTCGGCGCTCGTCACGTGCGCCGGAGTGCGGGCCCCCGAGAAGATGTCGACGACGACCAGGTCGACCGTCCCGCGCAGACCCGGCGGGAGCTTGCCGAGCACCTCGCGCGCATCGCCCTGCCGGATGCGGATCTGCGCGCCACGCGGGAGAGGCAGCGTCTCCCGCACCAGGTCGACGAGCGCGCCTTCGATCTCGACGACCTGCTGGCGCGAGCCCGGCCGGGTGGCAGCGACGTAGCGGGGGAGAGTCAGCGCGCCCGCGCCGAGGTGCACCGCGGTGATGCTCTCGCCCTCCGGAGCGAGCAGATCGACCGCGTGCCCGATACGCCGCACGTACTCGAAGGAGAGATGCGTCGGGTCGTCCAGATCGACGTGCGACTGCGGCGTCCCGTCGACCACGAGCGTGGCCGCGCTGGCCAGGTCCCGGTCGGGCTCGATCTGCGCGAGGTAGCCGCTGGCGAGCACCGCACGGGGTTGGTCGGAGTCGTCTCCGCGTCGGCGTCCGGTGCGTTCCTGCATCCGACCAGTGTGCCGCGGGAGGTCCCACAGGCAGGAACGCTCCGTTTCCCATACCCGACCCCGGCGAGTGGCGCAAGCATCCGCACTTGCGCGGCGTGGCGCAATGCGGCTATATTCGTACTTTGCGCTCCCGAGTACCCATGCCCTCATATCGCGGTCGGCAGGTCACCGGAACCCGGCATCAGATGGTGGATGCCGTTGCCACACTCTATCCCCGCCCCGAAGACCGAGTCGCCTCGGTCCGCGCGGCGTGCGACGACGAGTGCGGGCCCGCTCCGGCGGGAGCCCACTCCACACATCCCACAGATTGAGACCCGCAAGGGTCTACGGAGGTTCCTTCCTTGGCTGCTGCGTCCACCGCGACCACCACCTCACCCAAGAACGGACGCGCCGCATCGCGTCTCTCGTTCGCCAAGATCAGCGACACCCTGACCGTTCCGGATCTGCTCGCGCTGCAGACCGAGAGCTTCGACTGGCTCGTCGGCTCGGAGGCGTGGAAGACCCGCGTCGCCGAGGCGAAGGCCGCCGGCCGGGAGGATCTTCCCGCCAACTCCGGTCTGGACGAGATCTTCGAGGAGATCTCCCCGATCGAGGACCTCAGCGAGACGATGCAGCTGAGCTTCACCAACCCCTACCTCGAGCCCGAGAAGTACACGATCGAGGAGTGCAAGGAGCGCGGCAAGACCTACGCCGCGCCGTTGTACGTCGAGGCCGAGTTCATGAACCACCTCACGGGTGAGATCAAGACCCAGACGGTCTTCATGGGCGACTTCCCGCTGATGACCGAGAAGGGCACCTTCATCATCAACGGCACCGAGCGTGTCGTCGTGTCCCAGCTCGTCCGCTCGCCGGGTGTGTACTTCGAGCGCCAGCAGGAGAAGACGTCCGACAAGGACATCTATTCGGCCCGCGTGATCCCGAGCCGCGGAGCCTGGCTCGAGTTCGAGATCGACAAGCGTGACCAGGTCGGTGTGCGCATCGACCGCAAGCGCAAGCAGTCCGTCACCGTGTTCCTCAAGGCCCTGGGCCTGACGAGCGAGGAGATCCTCGAGCAGTTCGCCGGCTACGAGTCGATCGAGCTGACCCTCGAGAAGGACAACATCCTCACCAAGGAGGACGCGCTCCGCGACATCTACCGCAAGCTGCGTCCGGGCGAGCAGGTGGCCGCCGAGGCCGCTCGCGCGCTGCTCGACAACTTCTACTTCAACTCCAAGCGCTACGACCTCGCGAAGGTCGGCCGCTACAAGATCAACCGCAAGCTGGGCATCGACAAGGCGCTGTCCGACTCGGTGCTGACGGTCGAGGACATCATCGCGACCATCAAGTACCTGGTCGCGCTGCATGACGGCCGCACCGCTCTCCCGGGCGTGCGCGACGGCGAGGCGGTCGAGCTGCGTCTCGACGTCGACGACATCGACCACTTCGGCAACCGCCGCATCCGCGCGGTCGGCGAGCTGATCCAGAACCAGGTCCGCACCGGCCTGTCCCGCATGGAGCGCGTCGTGCGCGAGCGCATGACCACGCAGGACATCGAGGCGATCACGCCGCAGACCCTGATCAACGTCCGCCCCGTCGTGGCCGCGATCAAGGAGTTCTTCGGAACGTCGCAGCTCTCGCAGTTCATGGACCAGAACAACCCGCTCGCGGGTCTGACCCACAAGCGCCGCCTGTCGGCGCTCGGCCCCGGCGGCCTCTCCCGTGAGCGTGCCGGCGTCGAGGTCCGCGACGTCCACCCGTCGCACTACGGACGCATGTGCCCGATCGAGACCCCGGAGGGCCCGAACATCGGCCTGATCGGCTCGCTCGCGTCGTTCGCGCGCATCAACTCGTTCGGCTTCATCGAGACCCCGTACCGCAAGGTCATCGCGGGTCGCGTCACGACCCAGATCGACTACCTCACCGCATCGGAGGAGGACGAGTACCTGGTCGCCCAGGCGAACGCCCCCCTCACTCCCGACTTCCACTTCGCCGAGGGCAAGGTGCTGGTCCGCCCCAAGGGTGGAGAGGTCGAACTGGTCGATGCCGGCCGCGTCGACTACATGGACGTCTCTCCGCGCCAGATGGTGTCGGTCGCGACCTCGCTCATCCCGTTCCTCGAGCACGACGACGCGAACCGCGCGCTCATGGGCGCGAACATGCAGCGTCAGGCCGTCCCGCTGCTGCGCAGCGAGTCGCCCGTCGTCGGAACCGGCATGGAGGGCTTCGCGGCCATCGACGCCGGCGACGTCATCACGGCCGACAAGGCCGGTGTGGTCCAGGAGGTCTCCGCCGACTCCGTCACCGTCCAGCTGGACGAGGGCGGCACGCAGACCTACTTCCTCCGCAAGTTCGACCGCTCCAACCAGGGCACCTCGTACAACAACCGCGTGGTCGTCTCGGCCGGCGAGCGCATCGAGGTCGGCGAGGTCGTCGCCGACGGTCCCGCGACCGAGAACGGCGAACTCGCGCTCGGCAAGAACCTTCTCGTCGCGTTCATGCCGTGGGAGGGCCACAACTTCGAGGATGCGATCATCCTCAGTCAGAACCTGGTGAAGGACGACGTCCTCTCCTCGATCCACATCGAGGAGTACGAGGTCGACGCGCGCGACACCAAGCTCGGCAAGGAGGAGATCACCCGCGATCTCCCCAACGTCAGCCCGGAGCTCCTGGCCGACCTGGACGAGCGCGGCATCATCCGTATCGGCGCCGAGGTCCGCCCCGGCGACATCCTCGTCGGCAAGGTCACGCCCAAGGGTGAGACCGAACTCTCGGCCGAGGAGCGCCTGCTCCGCGCGATCTTCAACGAGAAGAGCCGCGAGGTCCGCGACACGTCGCTCAAGGTGCCCCACGGCGAGCAGGGCACGATCATCGGCGTCAAGGTGTTCGACGCGCAGGACGGCGACGACGAGCTCGGCTCGGGCGTCAACCAGCGCGTGGTCGTCTACATCGCCCAGAAGCGCAAGATCACCGAGGGCGACAAACTCGCCGGCCGCCACGGCAACAAGGGCGTCATCTCGAAGATCCTTCCGGTCGAGGACATGCCGTTCCTCGCCGACGGCACCCCGGTCGACATCGTCCTCAACCCGCTCGGTGTCCCCGGCCGCATGAACTTCGGCCAGGTCCTCGAGATCCACCTCGGCTGGATCGCGAAGCAGGGCTGGAAGGTCGACGGACAGCCCGACTGGGCCGCGCGCCTGCCCGAGCACGCCCGCGAGGCCGCGCCCGGCACCAAGGTCGCGACCCCCGTCTTCGACGGCGCGGCGGAGGAGGAGCTCGCCGGGCTCCTCGACTCCACCACCCCGACGCGCGACGGCGAGCGCCTGATCGGCTCGTCCGGCAAGACGCAGCTGTTCGACGGCCGCTCGGGAGAGCCCTTCCCGGACCCGGTCTCGGTCGGCTACATGTACATCCTGAAGCTCCACCACCTCGTCGACGACAAGATTCACGCGCGCTCGACGGGCCCGTACTCGATGATCACCCAGCAGCCGCTCGGTGGTAAGGCGCAGTTCGGTGGACAGCGCTTCGGCGAGATGGAGGTGTGGGCCCTCGAGGCCTACGGCGCCGCGTACGCCCTCCAGGAGCTCCTCACCATCAAGTCGGACGACATCCTCGGCCGCGTGAAGGTGTATGAGGCCATCGTCAAGGGCGAGAACATCCAGGAGCCGGGCATCCCGGAATCCTTCAAGGTCCTCATCAAGGAGATGCAGTCGCTCTGCCTGAACGTCGAGGTCCTCTCGGCCGACGGCACGGCGGTCAGCCTGCGCGACACCGACGACGAGGTCTACCGCGCCGCGGAAGAGCTCGGCATCAACATCTCCTCCCGGTTCGAGTCGTCCTCCGTCGACGACATCTGATCCCGCGCCAGCACCTGACGAACCTTCCGTCTCTGACGAGACACCTGTTTTCCGACAAGGAGAAAACATTGCTCGACGTAACAACTTTTGACGAGCTGCGCATCGGCCTCGCGACGGCCGATGACATCCGTCGCTGGTCGCACGGTGAAGTGAAGAAGCCCGAGACCATCAACTACCGCACCCTGAAGCCCGAGAAGGACGGTCTGTTCGGCGAGCAGATCTTCGGACCCTCGCGGGACTGGGAGTGCTCCTGCGGCAAGTACAAGCGAGTCCGCTTCAAAGGCATCGTCTGCGAGCGCTGCGGCGTCGAGGTCACCAAGTCCTCGGTCCGCCGCGAGCGGATGGGCCACATCGAGCTCGCCGCTCCCGTCACCCACATCTGGTACTTCAAGGGCGTCCCCTCGCGCCTCGGATACCTGCTGGACATGGCGCCGAAGGACCTCGAGAAGGTCATCTACTTCGCGGCGTACATGATCATCGACGTGGACGACGACGGCCGCCACGCCGACATGCCCGGCCTCGAGAACGAGCTCCGGCTCGAGATCAAGACCCTCTCGGACCAGCGTGACTCCCGCATCGCGGACCGCCTGGCGCGCCTCGAGACCGACCTCGCCGCCCTCGAGGCGGAGGGCGCGAAGAGCGACCAGAAGCGCCGCACCAAGGACGGCGCCGAGAAGGAGATGGGCCAGATCCGCAAGTCCTTCGATGAGGACATCGCGCGACTCGAGAGCGTGTGGGAGCAGTTCCGCACCCTCAAGGTCGGCGACCTCAAGCCGGAGGACGCGGTCTTCAACGAGCTCGTCGACCGCTACGGCGTCTACTTCGAGGCCTACATGGGCGCCGAGGCGATCAAGAAGCGCCTCGAGCAGTTCGACCTCCAGGCCGAGGCCGAGACGCTCCACCTCCAGATCGCCGAGGGCAAGGGTCAGAAGAAGATCCGTGCCATCAAGCGCCTGCGCGTCGTCAACTCGTTCCTCGCGACCGGCAACTCGCCGGCCGCGATGGTGCTCGACGTCGTCCCGGTCATCCCGCCGGAGCTGCGCCCGATGGTGCAGCTCGATGGCGGCCGGTTCGCCACGAGCGACCTGAACGACCTCTACCGTCGCGTGATCAACCGCAACAACCGCCTCCGCCGCCTGCTCGACCTCGGTGCACCCGAGATCATCGTGAACAACGAGAAGCGCATGCTGCAGGAGGCGGTCGACGCCCTCTTCGACAACGGCCGCCGCGGTCGTCCCGTCACGGGTACCGGCAACCGCGCCCTGAAGTCCCTGAGCGACATGCTCAAGGGAAAGCAGGGTCGCTTCCGCCAGAACCTGCTGGGCAAGCGCGTCGACTACTCGGGCCGCTCCGTCATCATCGTCGGCCCGCAGCTCAAGCTGCACCAGTGCGGTCTGCCCAAGCAGATGGCGCTGGAGCTGTTCAAGCCGTTCGTGATCAAGCGCCTGATCGATCTGTCGCACGCGCAGAACATCAAGGCGGCCAAGCGCATGGTCGAGCGTTCGCGCCCGCAGGTGTGGGACGTGCTCGAGGAGATCATCCGCGAGCGCCCCGTTCTGCTGAACCGCGCTCCGACGCTGCACCGCCTCGGCATCCAGGCCTTCGAGCCCCAGCTGGTCGAGGGCAAGGCCATCCAGCTGCACCCGCTCGTCTGCGCGGCGTTCAACGCGGACTTCGACGGCGACCAGATGGCCGTCCACCTGCCGCTGTCGGTCGAGGCCCAGGCCGAGGCGCGCATCCTGATGCTCGCGTCCAACAACATCCTCAAGCCCTCCGACGGCCGTCCGGTGACCCTGCCCACGCAGGACATGATCATCGGCCTCCACCACCTGACGACCATCCGTGAGGGTGCCGCCGGTGAGGGACGCGCCTTCTCCTCCGTCTCGGAGGCGATCCTGGCGAAGGACCAGGGCTCGCTGCACCTGAACTCGAAGGTCAAGATCCGCATGTCGGACGTGTACTTCGCGCAGGGTCAGGCCCCCGAGGGCGTCGAGCTCGACGAGAACGGCAAGGTCACCGCGCCGATCCTGCTCGAGACGAGCCTCGGCCGTGCCCTCTTCAACGAGGCGCTGCCGGTCGACTACCCCTACTTCGAGCAGGTCGCCGACAAGACGACCATCTCCGGGATCGTCAACGACCTCGCGGAGCGCTACCCGAAGGTGGAGGTCGCCGCCTCCCTCGACCGGATCAAGGACGCGGGCTTCTACTGGGCCACCCGCTCGGGTGTCACCGTGTCGCTGTCGGACATCCTCACGCCTCCGTCGAAGCCCGAGATCATCGCGGGCTACGAGAAGAAGGCCGCGAAGGTCGAGTCCGAGTACGACAAGGGTCTGACCACTCAGTCGGAGCGCCGCCAGGAGCTCGTGAAGATCTGGACCGAGGCGACCGACGAGGTCGCCAAGGCGATGCGCGCCAATTTCCCGACCAACAACACCATCAACCGCATGGTCACCTCCGGTGCCCGCGGAAACTGGCTGCAGGTGCGCAACATCGCCGGCATGCGAGGCCTGGTGAACAACCCGAAGGGCGAGATCATCGCCCGACCGATCATCTCCTCGTACCGCGAGGGGCTGTCGGTCGCCGAGTACTTCATCGCCACGCACGGTGCCCGCAAGGGACTGGCCGACACCGCACTGCGCACCGCGGACTCGGGCTACCTGACGCGTCGACTCGTCGACGTCTCGCAGGACGTCATCATCCGCGAGGACGACTGCGGCACCTCGAAGGGCCTCGACCTGCCGATCATGCTCCAGGACGCCACCGGCTCCTGGATCCAGGACTCGAACGTCGAGAACTCGGTCTACGCCCGCTCGCTCGCCACCGCGGCGACGAACGAGGCCGGCGAGGTCATCGCTGAGGCAGGCGAGGACGTGGGCGATGTGCTCATCGAGAAGCTGGTCGGAGCGAGGTGCGCCACATCAAGGTGCGCTCCGTCCTGACCTGCGAGTCCGCGGTCGGCGTCTGCGCGGCCTGCTACGGCCGTTCGCTCGCCACCGGCAAGCTCGTCGACATCGGAGAGGCTGTCGGCATCATCGCGGCCCAGTCGATCGGCGAGCCCGGCACGCAGCTCACGATGCGCACCTTCCACACCGGTGGCTCGGCCTCGGCCGACGACATCACGCAGGGTCTGCCCCGCGTGCAGGAGCTCTTCGAGGCCCGCACCCCCAAGGGTGCGTCGCCGATCGCGGAGGCCGCCGGTCGCATCACGATCGAGGACACCGACCGCGCCCGCCGGGTCATCCTCCAGCCGGACAACGGCGACGAGGCGGTCATCTACCCGGTGCTCAAGCGTTCGCAGCTCCTCGTCGAGGACGGACAGAGCGTCGTGCTCGGGCAGCAGCTGCACGTCGGAACCGTCGACCCCAAGGAGGTCCTGCGCGTGCTGGGCGTCCGCGAGGTGCAGAAGCACCTGGTCGGGGGAGTCCAGGGCGTCTACCGCTCGCAGGGTGTGCCGATCCACGACAAGCACATCGAGGTCATCGTTCGTCAGATGCTCCGCAAGGTCACCGTGGTCGACCACGGCGACACCGAGCTGCTGCCGGGTGAGCTCGTCGACCGCTCGCGCTACAGCGAGGTCAACCGTGCGGCTCTGACCGAGGGCAAGCGCACCGCGTCGGCCCGTCAGGAGGTCATGGGTATCACCAAGGCCTCGCTGGCGACCGAGTCGTGGCTGTCGGCCGCGTCCTTCCAGGAGACGACCCGTGTCCTGACGCAGGCGGCGATGGAGGGCAAGCGCGATCCGCTGGTCGGCCTCAAGGAGAACGTGATCATCGGAAAGCTGATCCCGGCCGGAACCGGTTTGCCCAAGTACCGGAACGTCTCGGTCGAGGCGACGGAGGAGGCGAAGGCCGAGCGGTACCCCAACCGCATCTTCGCCGACGACGCCGCGTTCAGCGACGCCGACCTGTCGTTCGTGGACTTCGACTCGTTCTCGAGCGACGGCTACGAGCCAGGCAACTACAGCTGACCGAGGTGAGCTGAACGAACGAAGGCCCCGTCGGGATTCCGGCGGGGCCTTCGTCGTTCCGAGCCCGTCGTCGCTCCTCCAGGACCCGTCCGTTCGCGCCTGGCGACCCGCCAGGCCCGCGTGGAGTGATTGACTCCAGGGCGTTCGTGGGGGCGAGCGTGCATCCGCCCCCGTCCTGGTCGGCGGTGAGGAAGCGCTCGGATGAGACTCGTGGTCGTCGTGCTGGCCGCCCTCCTCGTGGTGGTCGGTGCCGTCGTCGCGCCCGCGGCGCGGGCGGAGGCGGCGGTCGCCGTGGCGCCCGAGTCCTGCGGAGTCGCGACGCTCGCTCCGGTGCTCGCGGGCGACGACGTGAGGCAGCGCGCGGTCGCCTCCCTCGTGCCCATCGTGATGCTGCACGGCTGGCTGGGCACGGCGACGCACGACGAGACCCGGACCGGCGCCTTCTCGCACCTCGTCGACATGGTGGCCCCGGACGGACCGGCCGAGCCGCTCGACACCCCCGAGCCGTCGCTCCTCGGCCGTCTCCAGCAGATCCCGGGCGCGGCCGTCTACACGTTCGACTACCGTCGGCTCGCTGCTCGGTGGGTGACGGATCCGGGAATCAGCGACGCGCTGGCCACATCGATCGCCTGCCTCGTCTCGACGACCGGGAACCGCGCCGTGGTCGTCGCGCACTCGATGGGAGGTCTGGCCGCCCGCCAGGCGCTGAGCGTCTCGGTCGACGGCACCGCCGTCGCCTCGATGGTCTCGACCGTCCTCACCTTCGGGACCCCCAACACCGGCTCCGATGTCGCGGCGCGTCTCGGGCGGATGGTCGACGAGTCCGGAGCGGTCAGCCCCGCCGTGATCGCCGGACTCGACGCCCAGAGCGGGCTGAGCTTCGCCGCGCTCCTCGCGTCGTGCGGTGAGGCCGTGTCGGAGGACGCCGAGCACGCCGGCGAGTGCACCGGCGTGCCGATGATCGACGCTCTGTCCTCGCAGGCGGGGATCGGGCTGCGGACCGGGTCCCCCGAGCTCGGCGCGCTTCCGCCCTGGCCGCCCGGGGTGTACGTCCTCGCCCTCGTCGGAGACATCCGGGTGACGGCGGCCGTCGTGCTCGGTCGGCCGACCGGTCCGGTCGACCTGGGCGACATCATGGTCGCCACGAGCTCGGCCGAGGCAGGTGTGGACGACTACGTCGTCTCGACCTGCCGCTACACGCTGCTCGCGATGCCGGATGCTCCGTCGCTGCTGACCGAGCTCACACCGCTCGCCCGGCTGGGCGACGCTCTGCGCCTGACGAGGCTGGTGGTCGACGTCGACGCGAGTCCCTGCCACCACGCGCGCCTCACCCGGAACGTTGACCTCGTTCAGCACGCGACTGCGGCGGTGGCGGCCACGATCCGCGTCGAGCTCTCCGCACCCGGCTCGGGGCGCGGGGAGGCGGTGCGGAGGCAGCAGCCGGCGGAAGAGGCATGGAGGCGCGCCTCCTGAACCACAAGCCTCCGGAACCACACGACGAGACATGGTGTCGCGAAAATTGACGACCAGTCGCGGGGCGTCGTACGGTCTCTGTGGCCGATGGGGCGGCCGCCTGGGGGGACAGGCAGCGCGGTCCGCGAGGGTACCCGAAGCCCGACGCGGATCGCGCCCTCCCGCCCGCGGCGCACAGCCCGCCTCCGCGTCTGCCGCTACGCTCTGCTGAGCAGCCGATGCCGGGCTCCTTCCGCGCATCGCAGCGCTGGAGGCCGAATGAGCGACGAACCCCTGGCGGCGGGACCACCCGGGCGCAGCGCGAGACTGACCCGCGAGCAGGTCAGGACGCGGCTGCTGGACGCCGCCTTGTCGGTCGTCCGCGCCGAGGGCCTACGGGTGGGAGTCGGTCATCTCCCACTGGAGGAGGTGATCCGGGCTGCGGGCGTCCCGCGCAGCACGGTCTACCGCATCTGGCCGACGCGCCAGTCGTTCTACGACGAGCTGATCGCCGCGATTCCCGAGCGCGTCCTGGCGACCAGACTCGACCAGCCGTCGCTCACGGCGGGCGACTCCTATCTGCACCGCCACCTCGCCGACACCCCGTCGGCCGAGCAGCGTCGACGGACGCTGGTCGCATCGGTCACGGTCGCGGTCGACGCGAACGTCGAGAACGTGTTCGCGTCCCAGCACTGGCGCAACTTCGTCGCGCTCGCCGGCGCCGTAGACTCGCACGAGGAGCCGGCGCGCACGGCGATACACGAGGCGCTCCGGGCTCGCCAGCTGCACTTCATCGACAACATGGCGAAGTACTACGCACACACGCTCGCCGAGGCCGGACTGAGGCTGCGGCCCGGGCTCAGTCACGCGGCGCTCGCCTCCGCGATCTCCGCGCTCGTCGAGGGGCTCTGCATCGCCCGGATCGCAGCACCCGAGCTGGTCACGGGCCCCGTCGACCCGGCCGAGCCCGCATCGCCCTCTCTCGCCGTGACGTCGGTACTGGTGCTGATCGACGGATTCGCGGAGCCGGTGCCGCTTCCCGAGGGCTAGCCGTCGACCGGCTCCAGCATCCCGTCGACGATCGAGCGGATCGTCCACGCCGCGAGGGTCCACTCGACGGGCTCGCCGTCGAGGCCCGGTGCCGTCACCGGTGCGTCGAGGTCGTCGTCGAGGAGCCGACCGCGGTGCGCCAGACCGTCGATGACGATCGCCGTGAGGTGGGCGAGCTGCAGCGTGGTGAAGCCCGGGCGCATCGAGGCGCTGAAGACCTCGAGCGTCTCCTCGTAGAAGGCCTGCATCCGGTGCGTCAGCATGCCCTCGATCCGCTTCGCCGTGACGCGCACCGCCTCGCGAGCAGGACCCTCCTCCATGGAGAACGTGCAGGCGAGCAGTGCGTTGTACGACGACCAGTCGGTGGAGCGGCGCAGGCTCTCGGCGTTCGCGTTCGCGCCGAGGCGGATCATCTCCCACGCCACCTCGCGGCGGCCCGCAGGGGTCGCGAGCAGCTCCGCCGAGCTCTCGTAGACCTCCCGCATCCGCCGTTGGGCTTCGGGATCGGTGCCCTCGGCGTAGCGGTCCTCCACGAAGACCTCACCGATCAGATCGGCCACGAACTCCTCGCGAGTGCTCCAGATCCGGTAGACGGAGCTCCGCGGCACCTCCGCGAGGCGGATGTACTCCTCCATCGGGAGGTGCGCGAAGCCGACGGTCAGGCCGTTGGTCGAGATGACGTCCCTGGCCGCGGCGATCATGCGGCTCCGAACCTCCTGCGCCGGGATCCTCCGGGCGCGTTCCGATGCTTCTGCGCTCAGGTCCATGGTGAGGGACCCTAGCCCGGTCGAGCTCCTGGGCGGCCGGCCACGCGCCGCTGTCGGCCGATACCGGGCGGGCTCGGGGCGTCCTCACACTGAGACGAAATGTCCCAAGATGTGCGCCGAGGGCGGTGCTCCCGCTACGGTGCAGCCGGGGCGGACCCGAACCTGCCCCTGCTAGGGGACCCCTGTGACCGGATTCCATCGATTCACGCTGGCCGTCGACGACGGCCCGGCGATCGAGCGGGCCGCGCTGCGCGCGCTGCTCGCGAAGCTGCTTCCGCAGTTCTCCCACGAGGAGCACGACGAGCACGACGACGAGGCCGAGCGCATCGCCGTGCTCGATCTCGACGGCGTGCCCGGCGAGGACATCGCCGCGATGCTCGAAAAAGCCGCCGCGACGGCCGTCGGGCTCGTCGTGCTCTCCTCCTCCGACTCGCTCGAACCCGTGCGCGCCGTTCTCCGCCGGGAGCGCGCCGCGTTCGTCTGGAAGGGCGACGACCCGAGCGAGCTCGCCGCAGCGGTCGTCTCGGTCGCCTCCGGGCGCACCTGGATCTCGGACACGGCCCGCCACCGACTCGTGCACGGCCGCGAAGAGCGCCGGCCTGTGCTGAGCCCCCAGGAGAGTCGCGTGATGCGCGCCTACGGATCCGGGGCGGCCGTCCGGGTCGTCGCCCTCGACCTCGGCGTCGCCGAGCACACCGTGCGCACCTACATCAAGCGGATCCGCGCGAAGTACCTCGAGACCGGAGTCACCCTGGACTCACGGGTCGATTTCTACCGCCACCTCGACGACCACGACGTCGCGATCCGGCGCGGCGGCGACCGGGTGCGGGCCGACCCGCAGCAGGTGGCCGGCGACGCGCGCGGCGATGTCCGAGCGTGAGCCCAGCAGGATCGCGTTACCGCTCGTGCGACCGTCTACGAAGGCCGCGGAGCCCACGGCGGCGGTGACCGGGACAAGGGTCCGCAGCACGGCGCGCAGCCGGTCGAGGCGTCGATGGTCGGCGTCGTCCGCGACGTTGACCGCGAGCAGCCCCTCAGCGCCCGCCCGCTCGGCGAGCCTCGCGAGGACGGCGCGATCGTAGAACGCCTGCGGGATCTCGTCGCCGTCGTAGACATCGAGCACCACGAGGTCGGCGGCCCACTCGGGCAGCGGCCCGGCCGCGTCGGCGGTGAGGAGTCGAACGCGTGCGCCCCGTGGCAGCGGCGCATGGGCGAGCACGAAGTCGACCAGTCCGTCGATGCGGTCGACCGCCAACTGCTCGGAGCCCGGGCGGGTGACCGCGACGTACCGGGCGAGCGAGAGGGCTCCGGCCCCCAGGTGCAGCACGCGCACCGGCGTCAGCGGGGCGGCGAGGGCGTCGACGACCGCTCCGAGCCGGGCCGTGTACTCCAGATCGAGCGCCGAGGGGTGCCGCGGATCGATCAGCGACTGCTCGGCGCCGTCCACGGTGAGCAGCAGCGCGCCCGTCCGCACGGGGTCCGGCTCAAGGGTGGCGACGCGGCCGTCGGGCAGAACGACCGAGGGAGGCATGCGGCCACGGTAGCCCTCGCGCGGCCCGCGCCGCCGCCGCTACGGTGGCTGTCATGGCCGCCCTGATCCTGCTCGACGTCGACGGCGTCCTGAATCCCTCCGTCCGCAGCGACAGGGGCGCCGGGGGTCACCGGCTCGAACTCGCGCCCGAGCGGGAGGCGCTCGTGCACCGCCTGGCCGCCATCGGCAGCGTGGTCTGGGCGACGACCTGGCCGCCGAGGCTCACCTCCGTGCTCACGGCCGACCTCGGCCTCCCTCGCGGGACTCGGGCGATCGTCTTCGACGGCGGGCTCCCGCACGACCCGCGCTTCCCGGGTCAGACGGGGAAGCTGCAGCCTGTGGCGGCCTGGCTCGAGGCTCAGCGCGAGCCGGTCGACGCGGTGGTCTGGATCGACGACAACCTCCGCGAGGACGCCGTCGCCTGGGCCCGCGAGCAGCCCCTGCCGTTCCACCTGATCCGCCCCGAGTCGGCGGTCGGCCTCACAGACGACGAGGTGGCCGGAGCCGAGGCGTTCGTCGCCGCGCTGCCGACGTCACACGGCGACATCCGGGAATAGCCGCGCCCTCTGCGCTGGTTATCGTCACTCTGGGTGGTTCTGCCGTGACGCGGCCCGCCCCGGGACGACCCGTCCCCTCGTCGATCCCCGTGCCGCATCCGGCGCGACGGGATCGCCACGACTCCGTGATGCACCGAAGGACAGACACCGTGACCCTCTCCGCCCGCTTCTCCCTGCGCGTCCTGCTCGGCACGACGGCCGCTGCCGCCGCCCTCGTGCTCGCCGGCTGCGCTCCCGCCTCGACGGACGACGCGGTCTCGGGATCCACCGGCGAGGGCACCGCCTCGGCGAGCTCGGGCCTCTCCCTCGCCGACATCCAGGAGTCCGGCACGCTGACGATTGGCACCGAGGGCACCTACCAGCCGTTCTCGTTCCACGCCGACGGCGGTACCGGCGCTCTGACCGGCTACGACGTCGATGTCATCACGGCGGTCGCCGAGAAGCTCGGCGTCGAGCCCGAGTTCGAGGAGACGCAGTGGGACGCGATGTTCGCGGGCCTGGACGCCGGGCGCTTCGACGTGATCGCGAATCAGGTCTCGATCAACGACGAGCGCGAGGCGAAGTACGACTTCTCGGAGCCCTACTCGGTGAGCCCCGGCGTCGTGATCGTGCCCTCCAGCGACTCCTCGATCACCGACCTCGGAGGCCTCGCGGGGAAGACCACCGCGCAGTCGCTCTCGAGCAACTGGTACGCCGTCGCTCAGGAGAACGGCGCCCAGGTCGAGGGAGTCGAGGGCTGGGCGCAGGCCATCGCCCTCGTCGAGCAGGGGCGCGTCGACGCGACGGTCAACGATCGCCTGACCTGGCTCGACTGGTCGACGAACTACCCCGACCAGGCCGCAGGCCTGAAGGTCGCCGTCACCACCGACGACAGCTCCGAGAGCGCCTTCACCTTCCCGAAGGGCTCGGACGATTTGGTGGCCGCGGTCGACTCCGCCCTCGACGAGCTGCGCGCCGATGGCACCCTCGCCGAGATCTCGACCCGCTACTTCGGCGCCGACGTCTCGCAGTAGCGTTCCGCGGGACGGCCGTCTCCTCTCGCAGCTGCGGCTCTGAGGCGGCAGATCCGCGCCCCACCGCGCGGAGCTCGCACCGGGGTGCCGAGCCGTGCCAGCATCTCAGAGGAGGCGGGCGCGTCCCGCTCCGCCCGACACCACTACCTCGACAAGCCGACCGCGGTCTCCTCCCGCCGAGGCAGGAGAAGACATGGACCTGTTCCTGCGGTCGTTCTGGCCGATCCTCTCCGGCGGCATCGTCGGGACCATCCCCCTGGCGCTCGCGAGCTTCGTCATCGGTCTGGCGCTCGCGCTCGCCGTGGCACTGATGCGCCTGTCGCGGGTCCGGATCCTGTCATGGACGGCGCGGGCGTACATCTCGGTGATCCGCGGGACACCGCTGCTCGTGCAGCTCTTCGTGATCTTCTACGGCCTGCCGAGCCTGGGGCTGAAGATCGATCCATGGCCCAGCGCCATCATCGCCTTCGCCCTGAACGTCGGCGGTTACGCGGCTGAAGTCATCCGCGCGGCGATCCTCAGCGTCCCGAAGGGCCAGTGGGAGGCGGCGCACACCATCGGCATGGGCCGCTCGCTCGCTCTGCGGCGCATCATCCTGCCCCAGGCCGCCCGCGTCTCGGTCCCGCCGCTGTCCAACACCTTCATCTCGCTCGTGAAGGACACCTCGCTCGCCTCCCTGATCCTGGTGACGGAGCTTTTCCGGCAGGCGCAGAAGATCGCCACCGCGTCGAGCGAGTTCATGCTGCTGTACCTCGAAGCGGCCCTCATCTACTGGCTCATCTGCCTGGTGCTCTCCAGCGCCCAGGGCCTGCTCGAGAAGCGATTGGACCGCTATGTCGCCCGTTGATGCTCCGACCGGTGCGCGTTCCGTCCTCACGGCTCGCGGCCTCCGCAAGTCGTTCGGGGGAGTGGAGGTGCTGCGCGGCATCGACCTCGAGGTGCGTCGTGGCGAGGTCATCGCCCTGATCGGTCCGTCGGGGTCGGGCAAGACGACGGTCCTCCGCTCGCTGAACAGCCTCGAGGTCCCCGACGGCGGAGTCGTCGAGCTCGCCGATGGCAGCGTCCTCGACTTCGACCGCGGCGTCGGCAGACGGGCGCTCACCTCACTGCGCGACCGCTCCGCGATGGTCTTCCAGCACTTCAACCTCTTCCCGCACCTCACCGTGCTGCAGAACGTGACGGAGGGTCCGCTGCGCGTCCAGCGCCGTCCGGCCGCCGAGGTGGTCCCGGAGGCGGAGCGCCTGCTCGAGCGCGTGGGTCTGGGTGGTCGAGGCGGCGCCTACCCCTTCGAGCTCTCCGGCGGCCAGCAGCAGCGGGTCGGCATCGTCCGCGCCCTCGCCCTGCGGCCCGACCTCCTGCTCTTCGACGAGCCCACCTCTGCGCTCGACCCCGAACTGGTCGGCGAGGTCCTCTCGCTGATGCGCGAGCTCGCGGGCGAGGGCTGGACGATGCTGGTCGTCACCCACGAGCTCGAGTTCGCCCGGCAGGTCGCCTCCGAGGTCGTCTTCATGGCTGAAGGCGTGGTCGTCGAGCGCGGCGCCCCGGCCCGCCTGCTCCGCGAGCCGCAGGAGCCGCGGACGCGGCAGTTCCTGCACCGCCTCCTGAATCCTCTCGAGTAGAGCGCGGTCACTGTCCCCCATCGACGGGGACCCGCGCGGCGCGCCGGTCTCGGCGGCGCCCGTGCCTATGCTGTCGAGGTGACCTGGAGCAGCGACGCCGAGACCACGCGGATGTCCTCCGCGACCGAGACGTCCGGCGGAACCGGACCCCAGCCCACCCGGGAGTACGTCTGGCCCGAACCCGAGACCGGCGGTCAGCCGAGTTTCGAGCGCACGATCGACCCCGGTGCGCCCGCGGCGACCACGGATCCCGCCGCCCCCTCGGCACTCGGACCCGTGGAGGCCGAGCCCGAGCCCGTGCGCCGCTCTGGCAACCGGCTCGCCGGGCTCGCCGTGGCCCTGCTCTCGACGGCGGTCTTCGCGGCCCTGTACCTCGTTGCGCTGACCGTGATCCGTGCCCTGGTCGAGCCGGTCGGCGATCCGGTCGCCGTGGCCCTGACGCAGGCGCCCACCGCACTGTTCCTCGCGCCGGTCGCCGCTTTCCTCGTCGGCCTGGCCCTGATCGTGTTGGTCGTCAACCGCGCCGGCTGGTGGGCCTATGTCCTCGGCGGTTTCCTGGTGGCCGTGCTGACCGCCGCCGCCGCGCTCGCGGGGGGCTGGAGCGCCCTCGGTGCGGTCGGCCTCCCGGCCGACCGCGCACTCGTGCTCGAGTATCTGCGCGACCCCGCGGTGCTGGCCGCCGTCCTCGCGGCGGC
>NZ_LIIN01000035.1 GCF_001634385.1 Rathayibacter tanaceti
GATGACGTCGATGAGGTGGGGGGGCGAAGGGGGCGGCGAGGGAGAGGACGAGGCGGGTGCGGGCGCCGTCCGGGTGGACGTCGCGGTAGATGCCGCGGAGGTCGGCGACGGTCTGGCCGCGGCCGGGGCCGGCGGTGGTGTCGACCTCGACGTGCACGCGCGGGGCCGAGACGAGGTCGACGGCGCCGACGGCGATCGCGGCGGCATCGGATCGTGCATCGCGGCAGTGCGCTCGCCGAAGTGGCCGATGGAGAAGTCGAAATAGTGATCGAGCACCTCGCCGACGGTCCGAGCCAGGGGATCCGCCGAGGCGAGCAGCACCGAGCGGTGCTCCTCCGACATCAGGTGGCGCATCGTCACGTCCAGGGGCACCAGCGTGAGATCCCAATCGGCCGCCACGACCTCGGCGGCCGCGGCCGGGTCGTGCCGGATGTTCGCCTCCGCGACGGCGGTGATGTTGCCGGGGACGAGTGCGGCTCCGCCCATCACGGTGACCGAGTGCAGCAGAGACGGCAGCTCGGGGTACCGGCGCAGCGCGAGAGCCAGGTTGGTGAGCGGCCCGATCGCGACCAGGCGCAGCTCGCCACCGTGCTCGCGGGCGAGGCGGAGGAGCAGATCGGCCGGGTCCTCATCGACCGGCTCGGCGCCGGCGGGCAGCGACACGCCTCCGATGCCGTTGTCGCCGTGCACCTGCGGCGACCCGCCCGCGTAGTCCTCCTCGAGGAAGTGGTGCGCGCCCACCGCGACGGGCACGTCCTCGCGCCCGGCGAGAGCGAGCAGGCCGAGGCTGTTGACGGCGGCCTGGCGCGCATCGGTGTTGCCGCTCACCGTGCTGACGCCGACGAGCCGAGCACGAGGCGACCGGAGCAGGTACGCGAGGGCGAGCGAGTCGTCGATCCCGGTGTCGCAGTCGAGGAAGACGGGGACGGTCGATGCGGTCACGGGACTCCGATGCTCGAGGGAGAGGGACGCGTCGGGCACCGGCGGCCGACGCTCCATTCTGCCCGTCGTCGCCGGGAGCGGCGGACGAGAGCGGCGGCGGTCGATCCGTGATCGACTGCCCGAGCCTCAGAGCAGCGCGTACGTCTCGCGGAGGCGGCCCCGCCACCAGGCGAGCCGCTCCGCCGAGACCGCGTGGCGGTCGAGCAGGGTTTCTGACACCTCGATGCGGGTGACAGGGATCGCGCCGTCGACCGGCCGCAGCGGCTGCTCCGTCACGTCGACGGCGAGGAGGGAGGCGGTACCCAGCCCGCAGTCGTAGGGCAGGTCGGGGAGGGCGGCGGCGAGAGCGGCGCCCATCGCGAGTCCGACGGAGCTGTCGAGGGCGCTCGAGACGACGGCCGGCAGGCCCGCCTCGGCGACCAGAGCGAGTGCGCGCCTGACCCCGCCGAGGGGCTGCGCCTTCACGACGAGGAGATCGGCGGCTCCGGCTCGGGCGACGGCGAGCGGATCCGCCGCTCTGCGGACGCTCTCGTCAGCCGCGATCGGGATGCCCATGTACCTCACGCGGTACCGCAGCTCGGTGAGTTCGTCGATGCTCGCGCACGGTTGCTCGAGGTATTCGAGGTCGACGTCGGCCAGGGCGTGCACGGCGTGCTCGGCCTCGTCGAGGTTCCAGCCGCCGTTCGCGTCCACGCGGATCCTGCCCTCCGGCCCGAGCACGCGGCGCACCTCGGCGACCCGCGCAACATCGTCGGCGAGTGTCTGGCCGCGTTCGGCGACCTTCACTTTGGCAGTGCGGCAGCCGTCGTAGTGTGCAAGCACCGCGGCGACCTCGCCGGGGGAGACGGCGGGCACCGTCGCGTTGACCGGGATCCGGTCGCGCAGAGCAGCGGGCTGCTCGGTCCAGCCGTAGTCGAGGGCGGCGCGCAGCCACACGGCCGACTCCTCGGCGCCGTACTCGAGGAAGGGCGAGAACTCGGTCCACCCCTCCGAACCGCGCACCAGCGCGATCTCGCGGTGATCGACGCCCCGGAAGCGGGTGCGGAGCGGCAGGGCGACCACGCGCAGACCCGCGTCGATCTCGCCGAGGGAGGGAAGCGGGGAGGCGGGTACGACATCGTCCATCCGGCCATTGTCCCCTGCGCCCCGGTGCTCGAGCGGATCGGGTCGCGCACTCTGCGGCGCTGGGCGGCGGCATCCCGCCTCTGCTGTGCCGCGGAGGTGTCAGACTGGCGCTGCCATTGGAAACCGGAGGAGTGCGATGAGCCAGGTCCCGATGAGCCCCACGCCGCCGCCCGCCCCGGGACCGACGCAGGGCTCTGTCCCCTCCCGCCGACCGCTCGGAGCGGGCGGCTGGATCGCCGTCGGCACGAGCGTCGCCGTCGGTCTGGCCTACACGGGCGTGCTCGGCACCTTCCTCGCGCTCGGCGTGGGCACGGCGTTCGACGTCGCCTCGGACACGGCCCCGACCAGCGCGCCCGGGGAGCCGTTCGGCGATGCGACGGACGACCCGTTCGGCAGCGGAGACCCGCTGGATCCGCTCTACGACTACCCCGGGTACCAGGACGGGGACGCCGCTCAGATCCTCGGCCAGCCGTCGTCGGAGGACGCGCGACGCGGCACCGAAACGGCCGTCGCCGCGGTGGAGGCATCGGTCCTCGACGGCTGGACATCGGCCGACGACGAGTACTACGAGCGGGCGCAGAACGCGTACGGCGGCCCATCGCTGCTCCACGACTACATCTCGTCGACCGAGTACGCCGCGGCGGACGTCTCGAGCGAGGGCGACAAGCAGGCGGCGGTCGACCGCTTCACCGCGGCGCTGACTCCTCTGGGGTTCGACGAGGTCGACGTGGCGGACACCCCCGAGGAGTGGTCCGAGGTCGGGTACGTCCTCGACGGCGAGCTCGCGGACGACGAGGCTTCGGCGGCGCTCTGGATCGTCACGGCGCGCTCGTCGGCCCGCGAGGTTCCCTCGGTCGAGCTCGGACTCGTCGATCTCGACGCCGACACGAGCGGTCGGGTGGCCGAGATGCTCGAGGGCGTCGGGCTCTCGCCGGAGCCGCAGGGCGCGTTCCTCGCGGGGTACGCGAACGGCCTCCTGGAGGAGGGCGACCGCGGCGAGTTCACCGAGCGCATGGAGGAGTACGGCGGCGTCGTCACGACCTGATCCCTCTGGCGGAGGCAGCCCGGTACAAGCAAGCGCCCCCGCCCGCAAGCCCGAGCCGACCCTCCCCAGGCCGTTTACCGTGAACGCATGGCGGAACCCCGATCGACCAGGCCCCTGCGCGACTACGCCGCGATCGGAGACGGCCGCACCGTCGCCCTGATCGCCAGGGACGGCAGCGTCGACTGGATGCCGGTGCCCGACCTCGGGTCGACGCCCGCGTTCGCCGCGCTGCTCGACGCCGAGTCCGGCGGCTGCGTCGAGCTCGCCCCCGCCGAGCCCGCCGAGGTCTCGCGCGCCTACGTCCGCGACACGAACGTGCTGGAGACGACCTTCACGACCGAGTCCGGGACAGTGCGGGTGACCGACGCGCTCGTCACCGGCATCGCCGGCCGCCTCCCGTGGGCCGAGCTCGCCCGCCGCGTCGACGGCGTCGACGGAGAGGTGCGGATGCGGTGGGCGGTGCGCCCCGGTACCGGCCTCGGCCGCTTCTCGCCGTGGATCCAGAACGCGGACGGCCGCTCGCTCATCCGCGCCGGCGACGTCACCATCGGCGTGACCGGCCAGGAGCACGGCCCGGACTGCGACGACGCCCCCTCGGGTGCGGGGGACGAGCTCACCGGATCCTTCCTGGTGACGTCGGGCGCCGATGCCGTCCGCCACCTCCTGGTCGTCTCGGCCACCCACGACGAACCTCTGCACTTCCCCGTCGCCGCGAACGTCGATCGCGGCATCGACCGCACCGTCCGGAGCTGGCAGGACTGGTCGGAGGAGTTCTCCTACGACGGCCCGTGGTCCGAGGCGGTGCAGCGCAGCGCCCTCGCCCTGAAGCTGCTGATCTACTCGCCCACGGGCGCGATCGCGGCGGCCGCGACCACGTCGCTCCCGGAGTCGCCCAACGGCGGCAAGAACTGGGACTACCGCTTCGCCTGGGTCCGCGACGCCGCCTACACGGTGCACGCGCTGGTGCGCTTCGGCCTCCGCGAGGAGACCCACGCGGCCCTGTCCTGGCTCCTTCGCACGATCAAGGAGCACGGCCCCGACCTCCACATCTTCTACGGGCTCGACGGGTCGATGCCGACCGAGCTCGTCGAGTACGACGTGCCCGGCTACGCGGGGATCGGCCCGGTCGTCTCAGGCAACGGCGCGCAGAGCCAGGTGCAGCTGGGGGTCTTCGGCGATCTCTTCGACATCTGTCGCATCTATGTCGACGAGGGCAACGTCCTCGACATCGAGACCGGCCGCCTCCTCGCCCACGTGGCCGACACCACCTGCGATCTCTGGCGCAACCGCGACGCGGGCATGTGGGAGCTGGAGGAGGAGCAGCACTACACGTCCTCGAAGATGGGCTGCTGGCAGGCGCTCGACGCTGCGGTGCACCTCGCCGAGCTCGGCCAAGTGGCCGGCAGCCCCGACCGCTGGCGCTTCGAGCGCGACCGCATCCGCGAGTGGATCGAGGAGCACTGCTGGTCGGAGGAGCTCGGCTCGTACGTGATGTACCCGGGCAGCGAGGAGCTGGACGCCTCAGTGCTCCTGCACGCGCCGAGCGGGTACGAGCGGGGCGAGCGGATGATCTCGACGATCGACGCCCTTGTCGGTGAACTCGGCCGCGGCCCACTGCTGTTCCGCTACTCCGGGATGGAGGGCGAAGAGCATCCATTCGTCGCCTGCTCGTTCTGGCTCGCAGCCGCGCTCGCCTGCGTCGGCCGGCACGACGAGTCCGTCGAGCTGATGGACGAGCTCGTCGCGACCGTGCCGAACGACGTCGGCATCATGTCCGAAATGATCGCGGTCGACGACCTGGCGTTCTGGGGCAATCTGCCCCAGGGGCTGAGTCACCTCGCTCTGATCACTGCGGCGATCACGATCGAGGAGCTGGCGCCCGAGAAGGCTGGCGGCCGGCGGTGACCCCGGCGAGCGGGTGTAACCCCGTCGGCCCGTTCGGCGCAACCCGTTGAGGGTCCGGGCGCGGGAGCGTAGACCAGAACCACCCCTCCCGCTCGCGCCCGACCCGGACGCCCCACCGCTAGGACATCCCACCGCATGGATTTAGGACTCGCCGGACGCACCGCCCTTGTCACCGGGGCAGACTCGGGCATCGGCTGGAACACCGCGAAACTTCTCCTCGCCGAGGGCGTCACGGTCGTCGTCTCCGACCGCGAGCAGCAGTCGCTCGACGAGGCCGCGGCAAGGCTGGAGGCCCCTCAGGGCCGTCTGCACGCCTTCGCCGCCGATGTCACCAGCGTCGAGCAGCTCGCCGCCCTGCACGCGCGGGTCGCCGAGGCGGTCGGCGAGATCGACATCCTCGTGCAGAGCTCCGGCGTCACCGGCGCTCAGGGGATGTTCCACGAGATCGACGACGAGGGCTGGACCAGCACGCTCGAGGTCGATCTCCTCGGGCCTGTGCGCCTGGTGCGGGAGTTCCTCCCCGACCTCCGCTCGGGAGGCTGGGGCCGCCTCGTGCTCCTCGCCTCGGAGGACGCGGTGCAGCCGTACGACGATGAGCTGCCCTACTGCGCCGCGAAGGCGGGCGTCCTCTCCTTCGCCAAGGGCCTCTCGCGCTCCTACGCGCAGGAGGGCCTCCTGGTGAACACCGTCTCGCCGGCCTTCATCCACACTCCGATGACCGACGCGATGATGCACAAGCGTGCCGACCAGCGGGGCGGCTCGGTCGACGAGGCGATCTCCTCGTTCCTCGACGAGGAGCGTCCGTACCTCGAGCTCAAGCGCCGCGGCGAGCCGGAGGAGGTCGCGGCGGTCATCGCGTTCCTCTGCTCCGACCGAGCCTCGTTCGTGAACGGCTCCAACTACCGCGTCGACTCCGGATCGGTCGCCACGATCTGACCCCGAACCAGGGCGCCGCCCGGGGTGCGCTCCTCGCGCATCCGGGGCGTGCCCAGCCGAAGAAGCCAGACTGGGAGCGGGTATCCGCACCCCGGCACTGCAAGAGAAAGGAACGGTCCATGACCACCACACTCGAACGCCACGTCGAAGCCCCCGCGGGCTCCGGTGCCAAGACCAGCCGCCGCCAGAACGCCGAGAAGGGCTTCAAGGCCTCGAAGGAGCTGCTCGACAGCCTCCAGATCGTCCTCGTCGACCTGATCGAGCTGCACGTCCAGGGCAAGCAGGCCCACTGGAACGTCGTCGGCAAGAACTTCCGCGACCTCCACCTCCAGCTCGACGAGATCATCGAGTCGGCGCGCGAGTTCAGCGACGACGTCGCCGAGCGGATGCGTGCGCTGCACGGCATCCCGGACGGCCGCAGCGACACCGTCGCGGCGACCACGACCCTCCCCGAGTACCCGCACGGTGAGATCGACACGGCCGAGACCGTCGACCTGATCACGATCCGCCTCGAGAACACCGCCGCCACCATGCGCGAGGTCCACGACTCGGTGGACGAGGAAGACCCGACCAGCGCGGATCTCCTGCACGCGATCATCCAGAGCCTCGAGCAGTACGCCTGGATGGTGTCGGCAGAGAACCGCCGCACGTCCACCGCGAAGTAACGCACCGCGCCGAAGAGGGGTCCCGCCGAGGCGGGGTCCCTCTTCTGCGTTCCGGAGCCCCGCCTGATCTGCGCTCGCCTCGGGACTCGGCGGGCATCAGTAGGGTCGAGGGCATGAGCACGCAGGTCTCCGAACTGTTCGACGCGCACCGCTGGGCGCCCGTCGACGGCTTCGACGCACTCGAGGACATCACTTACCATCACGACCGCTCCGGCCGTATCGCGCGCGTCGCGTTCGACCGCCCTGAGGTGCGCAACGCGTTCCGCCCGCGCACGGTCGACGAGCTGTTCCGTGCGCTCGAGGACGCCCGGACGAACCCGCGCATCGGTGTGGTGGTCCTCACCGGCAACGGCCCGAGCCCGAAGGACGGCGGCTGGGCGTTCTGCTCCGGCGGCGACCAGCGGATCCGCGGTCGGGACGGCTACCGCTACTCCGACGGCGAGACGGCCGAGGGGATCGACTCCGCCCGCAACGGCCGTCTGCACATCCTCGAGGTGCAGCGTCTGATCCGCTTCATGCCGAAGGTCGTCATCGCGGCCGTCCCCGGCTGGGCGGCCGGAGGAGGGCACTCGCTGCACGTGGTCTGCGACCTCACGATCGCCTCGGCCGAGCACGGCCGCTTCAAGCAGACGGATGCCGATGTCGGTTCGTTCGACGCGGGCTACGGCTCGGCCTACTTCGCCCGGCAGATCGGCCAGAAGGCCGCCCGCGAGGTGTTCTTCCTCGCCCGCGAGTACTCGGCTCAGCGCGCCTACGAGATGGGAGCCGTGAACGCCGTCGTCCCGCACGCCGAGCTCGAGACGACGGCGGTGGAGTGGGCGGAGACGATCCTCACCAAGTCGCCGACCGCGATCCGGATGCTGAAGTACGCCTTCAACGCGGTGGACGACGGCCTGGTCGGCCAGCAGCTCTTCGCGGGCGAGACCACCCGCCTCGCCTACGGCACCGACGAGGCCGTCGAGGGCCGCGACTCCTTCCTCGAGAAGCGCGAGCCGGACTGGTCGCCCTTCCCGTGGCAGTTCTGAGCGGCGCGGTGCCGAGGTGACCCGCCCGCTCGTCCGCGTCACTCCGGCACCGGAGTCGGTGCTCGTCGCTCTGCGCGCGGCTCTCGACGGCAGCGGACCTGCGATCCGCGTCTCGGCGCCCGGTGGCGCTCTGGCGACGGCGGAGGCGGTCGTGCCGCAGCGCGTCGCGGTCGTCGTCGAGACCTCCGGCTCCTCCGGCCCGCCCAAGCGGGTCGCCCTCGCGACCTCAGCCCTGCTCACCAGCGCCTCCGCGACCCTCGCCGAGCTCGGCGGCCCGGGCCACTGGCTGCTCTGCCTGCCGACGCACTACGTGGCCGGCCTCCAGGTGCTGGTGCGCTCGCTCACGGCGGAGTCGGATCCCGTGGTCCTGCCGACCGGCGGCTTCGATCCTGCCGCGTTCCTCGCCCTCGCCCGCACGATGCCCGCGGGGGAGCGGCGCTACTCCTCCCTCGTGCCGGTCCAGCTTGCGCGCCTCCTCGATCGGGCGGAGCAGGATCCCGACGACGCCGAGGCCCTGCGCTCGTTCGACGCGCTTCTGATCGGCGGGCAGTCGACTCCCGCGACTCTGCGCGAGCGTGCTGCCGCACTGGGCGCGCGGATCCGCCTCACCTACGGCTCGAGCGAGACCTCGGGCGGCTGCGTCTACGACGGCGTGCCGTTGCACGACGTCCGGATGCGCGTCGAGGACGGTCAGGTCCTGCTCGGCGGCCCGACCCTCGCCGAGGGCTACCTCGACGCCGACGGCGCCCTCGAGCGCAGCACTGCGGCCTTCGTCGAGCTCGACGGTGAGCGCTGGTACCGCACGGGCGACGCCGGCTCTATCGTCGACGGACGCCTCCGGGTGACGGGGCGGCTCGACCGGGTGATCGTCTCGGGCGGCGAGAAGGTGTCGCTCGACGCGCTCGAGAGCGTGCTCCGGGAGGAGGCGGTCCCGGATGCCGTCGTCGTGCGCCGTCAGGACGAACAGTGGGGTGAAGTTCCGGTGGTGGTCACGGTCGAGGAGGCGCTGCCGCTCGCGGTCCTGCGCTCCCTGGTCGCCGCTCGGCTGGGGCGCGCTGCTGCTCCGGCCGCTGTCCTGCGTGTGCCCGCCCTCCCACTGCTCGCGTCGGGCAAACCCGACCGGCGGGCTCTCGAGCGCCTCGCGGCCGGGGCCGGCTGACCCGCCCGTTCGCGCCCGGCCGCTGAGGGGCCACTGGGTAGGATTCCCTCCGTGTCGAGTACGAGTCGCAAGAAGAAGTCGTCGGCGAAGCCCCGCAGCGGGCGGCCCGGGGGCAGCCCCCGCGCGGTCGTCGTGAAGCCTGCCGGTCCGCGCGAGTGGATCGCGGGCGCCCGGTTGCGCACTCTCCCGCTGGCGATCGCCCCCGTGCTGATCGGAACCGGCGCGACTCAGGTGGTCGACGAGGGCTGGCACTGGGTGCGTGCTCTGCTCTGCCTCGCCGTCTCGCTCGCGCTGCAGATCGGCGTCAACTACGCGAACGACTACTCCGACGGCGTCCGCGGCACGGACGCGAACCGTGTCGGGCCCTCGCGTCTCACCGGCTCGGGCGCCGCGAAGCCGAAACACGTGCTGACCGTCGCCCTGGTCTTCTTCGGCATCGCCGCGGTCGCGGGGCTCGTGCTGACCGCCCTCTCGGGCCACTGGTGGTTCCTGATTGTCGGCGCGGCCGCCATCGCCGCCGGCTGGTTCTACACCGGTGGGCGCCGTCCCTACGGCTACCTCGGGCTCGGCGAGCTGTTCGTCTTCGTCTTCTTCGGCCTGGTCGCCACTCTCGGCACCACCTTCGTGCAGATCGGCCGCACCAATCAGGAGTCGTGGCTCGGCGCGGTCGCTGCGGGCCTCTTTGCCTGCGCGGTGCTGATGGTGAACAACATCCGCGACATCCCGACGGACCGCCTCTCAGGCAAGCGCACCCTCGCGGTGCTGGTCGGGCCGGCCGTCGCCCGGGCCGCCTACACCGGCTTCGTGCTGGTGCCGTTCGGGATCGCGGTGATTCTCGCCCTCTTCTATCCGCTGGCCTGGCTCACGCTGTTCGTGCTGCTGATGATCCTGCCGGCCATCCTGATCACTCTCACCGCGCGGACGGCCAAGGAGCTGATCCTCGCCCTGCAGCTCACGAGCCTGGGCGGCCTGGCCTACGCGGCGATCCTCGGGGCGGCCCTCGCCTTCTGACGAGCCGGGCACCGTCGGTCCGGGCTCTGCGTGTCGGTCCGGGTTCTCAGCGCTCGTCGCGGGAGGAGTCGACGGCCGCGTCCTCGATGTCGTCGTCGGTCGGCGCACGCGGAACGTCCTTCCGGCGCTCGTAGATCGCCTCAGCGATGCGCTCGCGAGGCTTGCGCAGCACGATGTACGAGAGCGAGAGGCTCGCGATGGCGGCGACGAAGCCCGCGGTGACTGCGGCCGTGAGCTCGGAGTCGAGGAACGTGCGCGCCGGGAGGTAGACCAGCACGAAGACGCCGGCGAACATGCCCAGGCGCAGGAGCGAGTAGACGATGACCGCGCGGCTCAGTTTCACCGGGCAAGTGTACGTCGGCCCCTGCACACCGTTCCGTGAGCATTGTGGGAGCCTCCTGTCCAGCCTCCGTGCGGACCACCCCTGAACGGGCGCCGGACGTAGACTTGCGTCCATGATCCGCCTCGTCATCGGCCTGCTCGTGGCCCTCGCCGTCTTCACGGTCTACACCGTGATCGACTGCGCCATGAGCAACCGGCACGCGGTGCGCGCGATCCCCAAGTGGGCCTGGTTGCTGGTGGTCGTGCTCCTGCCGGTCATCGGTGCGGGCCTCTGGTTCTGGATCGGCCGTCCGCGGAAGGACAGGTCCGCAGGGCGCCGCTACACGGCTCCCGATGACGACCCGGACTTCCTCGGCACCCTCCGCACCGAGCGCGATCCCGAGGAGGAGCGACTGCAGGCCGAGCGCATCGCCCAGCTCGAGCGCGACCTCGCCGACATGGACGAGCACGGAGAGTCGGACGGCCCCGGCCGCCGGGATGCCTGAACACTCTACGGTCGCCCCCTCCACCCGTTTCGCGGTCGACCTCCTCAGCCGCTTCGTCGCGCTTGGCGTCCGCGACGTGGTCGTCGCTCCCGGATCCCGCTCACAAGCGCTCGCGCTCGTCGCCGCCGAGCTCGAGACCCGTGGCGACCTCCGTCTGCACGTGCGGATCGACGAGCGCTCAGCTGGCTTCCTCGCACTCGGCCTGTCGCTCGAGTCGGGTCTGCCCGCTCTGGTCGTGACGACCTCCGGCACCGCGACGGCCAACCTGCACCCGTCGGTGCTCGAGGCCGACGCGTCGGACGTGCCGATGATCGTGCTCACGGCCGATCGCCCCGCAGAGCTCCGCGGCATCCGCTCGAACCAGACCACCGAGCAGCGCGAGCTCTACGGCCGCGCTGTCCGCCTCTTTGAGGACGTCGCCGCTCCCGACGAGTGGTCGCGACCGGAGCAGGCGCAGGCACTCGCCGACCGTGCTGTGGCGGCAGCCCGCCGCGGCCCCGTGCACCTCAACCTTGCCTTCCGCGATCCGCTCTCCTCCGCGCTGCCGGCCTTCGACTCCCCGGCTCGGACCTCGGTCGAACCCGTCCCCGCCCGGACTGCTGGTGAGCCGCTCACGGCCGGCCCCGCTGAACCGCTCACCGTCGTCGTCGCCGGCGACAAGGCCGGGCCCGCGGCCGAGGCGATCGCGCGCGCGGGCGACTGGCCGCTCCTGGCCGAGGTCTCCTCCGGCGCCCGCTTCGGCCCGCAGCTCGTGGTCGCCTGGCGTCGACTTCTGGCCGAGCCGGAGTTCGGCGGGCGGATCCGGCGGGCGATCGTCCTGGGCCACCCGACGCTCTCCCGCGAGGTGCCCGAGCTTCTGCGCCGCGAGGACGTCGAGGTGATCGTGGTGGATTCCGGGCGTGAGCAGTTCTACAACCCCGGGCATCGCGCCCGCCGCGTCGCGGGGGTGGAGGTCGTCCGGGCCGAGGAGTCGCCGCGGCCGGAGCGGAGCGAGCGCGCCTGGGCGGGTTCCTGGGTGTCGGCGAGCCGTGCTCTGGCGATCGATCCCGACGCACTCGACGAGGTCCCCGACACCGGCTCGATGTCGCTGGAGGACCGCCGCGGCTACGCGCGCAACGCCCTCGCCGCGATCCGCGCGCCCCTCACGCGCGAGTTCGTGGTCGCCGCGGTGTGGAGGATCACCTGGCCGCACGACCGCCTGCTCTTCGGCGCCTCCCGCCTGATCCGCGTGGCCGACGGTTCGCTCCCCGGCAAGCGGATCACCGTGCACTCCAATCGCGGGCTCGCCGGCATCGACGGCACCGTCTCGACGGCCCTCGGCATCGCAACGGCGTCTCAGGGGTCCGAGCAGGGCTCCGGAGGCGTCACCCGTGCCGTCCTGGGCGACCTCACCCTGCTCCATGAGGCCGGTGGTCTGCTTCTTCCGCCCGGCGAACGGCGCCCGCGCGTGCAGCTCATCGTGGTGAACGACGGAGGCGGCACCATCTTCGACGGCCTCGAGGTCGCCTCCAGCTCGCACCCCGACGCGTTCGACCGAGTGCAGTTCACCCCGCACAACGCCGACCTCGGGGCCCTCGCGCGCGCCTACGGCTGGACCCACCGTCTCGCCGCCACTCGCGGGGAGCTGGAGCAGGCCCTGACCTCACCCGGAGACGGCCCCGGCATCGTCGAGATCCGGCTCGCGCGCTGATCGGCGTCAGCCCAGCGCGTCGAGCATCGGGCGGAGCTTCATGCCCGTCTCGGCCAGCTCGGAGTCGGGATCGCTGTCCGCGACGATGCCCGCCCCTGCCCACGCCGTGATCGTGCCGTCGGGGGAGACCTCGGCGCTGCGGAGGCCGACGGCCCACTCGCCGTCGCCGTGGCCGTCGATCCAGCCGACCGGGCCCGCGTAGCGTCCTCGGTCGAAGGGCTCCAGCCGCTTCAGCAGTGCCAGAGCCTCCGTGGTCGGGGTGCCGGCGACGGCAGCTGTCGGATGGAGTGCTCCGACGAGGTCGAGGGCAGTGGAGGCGTCGCCGAGCAGGCCGCGCACGTCGGTGGCGAGGTGCCAGAGGTTCGGCAGGCGGAGGGTGAACGGCTCCGCGCCGGCCGAGAGTTCGCGGGTGTGCGGGTGCAGCTCGTGCAGCAGGCTGGCGAGGGCGAAGGCGTGCTCCGAGCGATCCTTGGCGCTCGCAAGCAGCGCGGAGGCGGCAGCCGCGTCGTCAGCAGCGTCGGCTCCGCGGGCGCTCGTCCCGGCGAGCACCCGCGCCGAGACGATCCCGCGATCGACGGCGACGAGCGTTTCGGGGCTGGCGCCGACGAATCCGTCGACGGCGAAGGTCCAGCAGTCGGGATAGCCGCTGGCCAGCGTGCCGAGCACGCGCCGCAGATCGGCATCGCGAGGGAGACGGCCCGTCAGATCGCGGGCGAGCACCACCTTCTCGAGGTGCCCGGCACGGACGGTGGCAACGGCGGAGGCGACGGCCGCGCGGTACGCCTCCGGCGACATCGCCCCCGGCTCGAGGGCGACCCGGTACTCCTGACCGAGCGCCTGCTCCACGGGCAGGTCCGGTAGGGACGAGCCCACCGGCGCGATCCTGGTCAGCCAGGATCGGCCGTCGCGGGACCCGACGATCGTCCGCGGGACGATCAGGACGCTGGTGGCGCGCGAGTCGCTCGAGAAGGTGAAGGCTCCGAATGCGACGAGCCCCGTCCCCGGCAGACCCAGCGGGTCGTCGACGGTCGCGGAGGCGGCCAGTGCGCGCCACGTCTCCGCCGCCTCGCGCAGGCGCCCCGGGCCGGAGAACTCCAGCCGCAGCGTCTCTCCGCGGCCGCTCATCGCTGCTCCGCCGCGCTGCCAGAGGAGAGGACGGCGCCGATCCGAGAGGGGGAGGGGTGCCAGTGGGGAGTCCAGCGGGGTCGTCTCGACGTGAAGAGGAGGAGCGCCGGTGCCGATGAGCGTCACGTCTGCAGGGTACGCCGCGCCAAAAGATGAGACATCCTACGCCTTTCGGATTCCGGAACGTCCGCCGTTGCTACCGTGATGCCGTCCGGGGCCGCCGCGCGAGGCGGAGCGGGGCGACCCCGGCGCTCCTCCTCATCAGGGAGCGCATCGACAGGAGGCGGGACGGCGGATGCACAGCCGCCGTCCCGCGTCTCGCCGTAGACTCGACGATCGTGACGAAGGCAGACCTCACCAAGCGGCCCGACGAGGTCGCCTCGATGTTCGACACGGTGGCGCCCGCCTACGACCTGGTCAACACCCTGCTCTCGCTCGGCAACGACCATCTGTGGCGCATCGCGACCACGCGGGCGGTCAACCCGGCGCCCGGCGAGCGGATCCTCGATGTGGCTGCCGGCACCGGTACCTCCAGCGCCTCCCTCGCGCGCTCGGGGGCCCACGTCGTCGCCGCCGACTTCTCGCCGGGGATGATCGAGGTCGGCCGACGCCGTCAGGCCGGCAACGAGCGGATCGAGTTCGTCCAGGCCGACGCGATGGACCTCCCCTTCGAGGACGACTCCTTCGACGCTGTCACCATCTCGTTCGGCCTGCGCAACGTGGTCGAGCCGCGCACGGCGCTCGCCGAGTTCCTGCGGGTGGTCAAGCCGGGCGGCCGCCTCGTGATCTGCGAGTTCTCGACCCCGCCGCTGGTACCGCTCGCCGCCGCCTACGACTTCTACCTCTCCACCGTGATGCCCGCGGTCGTGCGTCTCGCCTCCTCGAACAACCCGGCCTACGACTACCTCGGCGACTCGATCCGCGCCTGGCCCGAGCAGAGGATCGTCGCGGGCTGGCTGCGCGCCGCGGGCTTCGAGCGCGTCGCCCACCGCGATCTGACGGCCGGAATCGTCGCCCTGCACCGCGGCGTCAAGCCGATCGCAGCGGGTCGATGACCGCCGGGGTCCGCACAGGCCGAGACGTTAGGGTTTCCCTGTGAACGCCTCTGCGCCCGTCGCCCGCCGCAGCCCCTCCCTGACGGCGCAGCTCGGCCTCTCCGAGCGCATCTTCTCGTCCGCCTCCGACCGCGCCCTCGCGCGCACGATCGACGACGGGCTCGAGCAGGTCGAGGCGGGTCTGGTGTCGCAGCTCTCGTTCGCGGACGCTGTGGCCGACGTCTCGACCCGCTACCTCCTCGAGGCCGGCGGCAAGCGGGTGCGCCCGATGCTCACGCTCCTCGCCGCGCAGCTGGGGCGCGGAAACGCGCCGCAGGTCCTGCTCGGTGCGCAGGCGATCGAGATCACGCACCTGGCCTCCCTCTACCACGACGACGTCATGGACGAGGCGGAGAAGCGTCGCGGCGTGCCCTCGGCGCAGACCGTGTGGGGCAACAACGTCGCGATCCTCACGGGCGATCTGCTCTTCGCCCGGGCCAACCAGATCATGGTCGAACTGGGCGACAAGGCCATCCGGCTCCAGGCCGACACCTTCGAGCGGCTCGTCCTCGGACAGCTGCACGAGACCGTCGGTCCGACCGACGGCGAGGACCCGGTCGAGCACTACCTCTCGGTCCTGGCCGACAAGACGGGCTCCCTCATCGCCGCGGCGGGCCGCACGGGTGTGGCTTTCGCCGACGCCCCCGAAGAGTACGAGGAGGCCATGCGCGTCTTCGGCGAGAAGATCGGCGTCGCCTTCCAGATCGTCGACGATGTGATCGACCTCTCCCCGCAGCCGGAGGAGACCGGCAAGAACCCCGGTACCGACATCCGCGCGGGCGTCTCGACGATGCCGATCCTGCGGCTGCGCGAGCGCGCCTCCTCCGACCGCGCGGCGGCGGTGCTGCTGGCGCGCATCGAGAGCTATGTGAGCCGGTCGAACGACGAGATCGCGCACACGGAGGAGCAGAGTGCCGACATCTCGGACGCCATCGCGCAGCTGCGCGACCATGACGTCACCGAGCAGACGCTCGCCGAGGCCCATCGCTGGGCCGATGAGGCCGTCTCCGCGCTGGCTCCGCTGCCCGACGGCTCGGTCCGCAAGGCGCTCACGCGTTTCGCCGACACCGTCGTCGACCGTAACGGCTGACCCCGATCGTCGCGGCGCTCCCTGCGCCGCAGGAATGAGACCGGATGTGCGCCTCGGCGCCCCGGCAGGAGGAACGCAATGACCAAGCTCAGGCTGGCCATCGTCGGTGCGGGGCCCGCGGGTATCTACGCCGCCGACCTCATGATCAAGGCCGAGAAGAAGTACGACGTCTCGATCGACCTGTTCGAGCACCTGCCGGCGCCCTACGGCCTCGTGCGGTACGGAGTCGCCCCCGACCACCCGCGGATCAAGGGGATCGTCACGGCTCTGCGCGAGGTGCTCGACCGCGGCGACATCCGGATCTTCGGCAACGTGCACTTCGGCACCGACATCACGCTCGAGGATCTCAAGCGGCACTACCACGCGGTGATCTTCGCGACCGGGGCCGTGCGCGATGCTCCGCTCGACATCCCGGGCGTCGGCCTCGAGGGCTCGTACGGCGCTGCCGACTTCGTCAGCTGGTTCGACGGACATCCCGATGTGCCGCGCACCTGGCCCCTCGAGGCCTCCTCCGTCGCGGTGATCGGTAACGGCAACGTGGCGCTCGACGTCTCGCGGATGCTGGCGAAGCACGCCGAGGACCTGCTGCCCACGGAGGTGCCGCCGAACGTCTATGAGGGGCTGAAGGCGTCTCCGGTCACCGACGTGCATGTCTTCGGCCGCCGCGGTCCGGCGCAGGTGAAGTTCACGCCGCTCGAGTTGCGCGAGCTGGGCGAGCTGCGCGACGTCGACATGATCGTGGCCGATGAGGACTTCGACCTCGATCCCGCCTCCGAGGCGGCGATCGCGACCAACAAGCAGGTCATGGTCATCAACCGTGTGCTCAACCAGTGGCGCACCCGCGAGGTGGGCAGCGCCTCGCGTCGCCTGCACCTGCACTTCTGGGCCAAGCCGCTCGAGTTCGTCGACGACGGCAGCGGGCGCGTCGGCGCCATCCGCTACGAGCGCACAGAGCCCGACAGCGAGGGCGGGGTCCGCGGCACCGGCGAGATCCGCGAGATCGCTGTCCAGGCCGTCTACCGAGCGGTCGGCTACTTCGGTTCGCCGCTCGACGGGCTGCCGTTCGACGAGATGCGCGGGGTGATCCCGAATCGCGAGGGCCAGGTCCTCGACGACCAGGACGAGCAGGTCCACGGCGTGTACGCGACCGGCTGGATCAAGCGCGGTCCGGTGGGGCTCATCGGGCACACCAAGTCCGACGCGATGGAGACCGTCGCGCACGTGCTCAACGATCAGGCCTCGTGGTGGGCGCCCGAGCATCCGGAGGAGTCGGCCGTCGTCGCCCTGCTCGAGGAGCGCGAGGTCGCGTTCACCGACCTCGATGGCTGGCACCGGCTCGACGAGCACGAGATGGCGCTGGGCGAGCCCGAGGGGCGTGCCCGTGTGAAGGTCGTACCGCGCGAGGAGATGATCGCGATCTCGCGCGCGGAGCCGGTGGTCTGACACTCGCCGCGTGATCGACGGCCTCCGGCGCGCGCCGGAGGCCGCCGTCGACCTGCGCGGATGTCACACGTGTCGCCTATGCTTCGGGCACCGCCCCGGACGGAGACACGATGGACACCGCGCCCCACGACGTCATCAGGGTGCGCGGCGCGCGTCAGAACAACCTGCGCGGGATAGACGTCGACATCCCGAAGCGACGGATCACCGTCTTCACCGGCGTCTCGGGCTCGGGCAAGTCGTCGCTCGTCTTCGGCACCATCGCGGCCGAGTCCCAGCGGCTGATCAACGAGACGTACTCCGCCTTCGTGCAGCAGTTCATGGGCTCTCCGGCTCGGCCCGATGTCGAGTCGCTCGACGGGCTCTCGGCGACGATCGTGGTCGATCAGGAGCGGATGGGCGCAAGCGCCCGGTCGACGGTCGGCACGGCGACCGACGCGTACACGATGCTGCGCATCCTGTTCAGCCGACTCGGCGAGCCGCACGCGGGCACGAGCGGCGCCTTCTCGTTCAACCTCCCCGAGGGGATGTGCCCGCGTTGCGAGGGCACGGGGCGGGTCTCCGACATCGATCTCGACGCTCTGTTCGATCGCTCGAAGTCGCTCGAGGGCGGGGCGCTCGACGCCATCCCCAACTTCGTCGTCGGCGGCTGGTACTGGAAGAGCCTCGCCGAATCGGGCCTGTACCCGGCCGACGTGCCGATCGCCGGCTTCACTCCCGAGCAGCTCGACGACTTCCTGCACAAACCGGCCACGAAGATGCCGATCGCGGGCATCACCATGACCTACGAGGGGCTGCTGGTCAAGGTCACCCGCCTCTACCTCGCGAAGGAGGCGGCCCAGCCGCACATCCGCGCTTTCGCCGAGCGGGTGGCGACCTTCGCCGACTGCCCCGAGTGCGGGGGAGCGCGACTCAACCGGGCGGCCCTCTCCTCGCTCATCGAGGGCCGCACCATCGCCCAGTGCTCATCGATGCAGGCGACCGACCTGGCCGCATGGCTCCGCGAGGTGACCGACCCCTCCGTCGCCCCGATCATCGAGACGCTGCTCGGCACCCTCGACTCGCTCGTGCAGGTCGGCCTGGGCTACCTCTCCCTCGACCGAGAGTCGGGCACGCTCTCCGGGGGCGAGGCGCAGCGCGTCAAGATGGTGCGGCACCTGGGCTCGAGCCTCACCGACATCACCTACGTCTTCGACGAGCCGACGGCGGGCCTGCACCCGCACGACGTCTCACGCACGATCGAGCTGCTCCGTCGCCTCCGCGACAAGGGCAACACCGTGCTCGTCGTCGAGCACAAGCCCGAGATCGTGGTGATCGCCGACCACGTGGTCGACCTGGGCCCGCGGGCGGGCGGGCACGGAGGCGAGATCTGCTACCAGGGCACGGTCGAGGGGCTGCGTGCCTCCGACACTCTGACCGGGCGGCACCTCGGCCACCGCGTCCCCCTGAAGGAGTCGGTGCGAGCGCCGCGAGGAGCGGCCGAGATCCGCGGAGCGTCGACGCACAACCTCCGCGGGGTCGACGTCGACGTGCCGCTGGGCGTGCTCGCCGTGATCACCGGGGTGGCCGGATCGGGCAAGTCGTCGCTCATCCACGGTTCGCTCGCGAAGCGCGAGGGGGTGATCGTCGCCGACCAATCGCCGATCCGTGGCTCCCGGCGCAGCAATCCCGCGACCTACACCGGAGTGCTCGACTCCATCCGCACCGCTTTCGCCAAGGCCAACGGCGTGAAGGCGGCGCTCTTCAGCGCCAACTCCGCGGGCGCGTGCCCGATCTGCAAGGGGGCAGGTCTGATCTTCACCGAGCTCGGGCCCGCGGCGACCGTCTCGTCGGTCTGCGAGGAGTGCGAGGGCAAACGGTTCACCGCCGAGGTGCTCGAGTACCGGCTCTACGGCCGGAACATCCACGAGGTGCTCTCGATGCCCATCGTCGACGCGGAGGAATTCTTCGGCTCCGGTCCGTCGCACACGATCCTCGCCCGCCTCGTCGACGTCGGTCTCGGCTACCTCACCCTTGGCCAGCCGCTCAACACGCTCTCGGGCGGCGAGCGGCAGCGGCTCAAGCTCGCCATCAACATGGCGTCGAAGGGCTCGGTCTACATCCTCGATGAGCCGACGACCGGGCTGCACCTGGCCGATGTCGACAACCTGCTCGGCCTGCTCGACCGGTTGGTCGACTCCGGCAACTCGGTGATCGTGATCGAGCATCATCAGGCGCTGATGGCCCACGCCGACTGGATCATCGACGTGGGCCCTGGCGCGGGCCACGAGGGCGGCTCGATCGTCTTCGAGGGCACGCCCGCCTCACTCGTCGCGGACGCCGACACACTCACCGCTCGTGCGCTGCGCGCCTACGTGGGCTGAGCCGAGCGGTCAGCGGGCGAACGGGCCGCGGAGGGCGGCCCACTGCAGCAGCATGATCGTCTTGGCGTCGACGATCTGCACGCCGATCTGCGTGAGGGCCTCGTCGAACGACAGCTCGACCAGCTCGGTGTCCTCGCCCTCGTCGGCGAGACCCGCGTAGGCGCCCTCCCGCGAGCCCGCGCGGTAGCGGCCGGCGAAGAAGTGCAGCTTCTCGGTGATCGAGCCCGGGCTCATGTATGAGTCGAAGACGTGCTCGAGGCGGCCGACCTCGAGACCCGTCTCCTCCTCCGCCTCGCGGCGTGCACCCTCCTCCGGACCGTCCTCGTCGAGGAGTCCGGCCGGCACCTCGAGGAGCATGCCGTCGAGGTTGCCGTTGACATAGGTCGGATACCGGAACTGGCGCACCAGCACGACTGTGTGTGCGTCGGGGTCGTAGAGCAGCACGGCCGCGCCGTCGCCGCGGTCGTACGTCTCGCGGTGCTCGGTGGTCCAGCTCCCGTCGCGGTGCCGGTACTCGAACTCGGTTGTGCGGAGGACGTACCAGTGGCTCGAGAGGAGGGTCACCTCTTTCACGACGACGTCCGGATTGCCGGTGAGATCGAGACCCTCCCGGTCGAGGCCGGTCCGGCCCCGGCGATCGGGCTCGTCGATCCCGGCGGTCATGCGCGTGCTCCCGTGTGCGGCATCCCTCAGCGGAAGTTGACGAACTGGAGGTCGAGCTCGAGATCGGCTCCGCGCAGCAGCGCCATGGTCGCCTGGAGGTCGTCGCGGCTCTTCGATGAGACCCGGAGCTCGTCGCCCTGGATCTGCGACTTGACCGACTTGGGTGCCTCGTCGCGGATCAGCTTGTTGATTTTCTTGGCGTGCTCCTGATCGATCCCCTCCTTGAGGGTCGCCTCGATCCGGTACTCCTTGCCCGAGGCGAAGGGCTCGCCGGAGTCGAGGCTCTTGAGGCTGATGCCGCGCTTGATCAGTTTCGACTGGAAGACATCGAGGATGGCGTTCGCCCGCTCCTCGGTGTTGGCCTTGATCAGGATCTTCTCGCCGCTCCAGGCGATCGACGCGCCGACGTTTTTGAAGTCGTAGCGCTGCTCGACCTCCTTGTGGGCCTGGTTCAGGGCGTTGTCCGCCTCCATCTTGTCGATCTTGCTGACGACGTCGAACGTTGAATCTGCCATGGCCCCGAGTTTAGCTTTCAGGTGCAGCCGGGCCCGGCCCCAGGCGTGGCTGGTACCTCTGAGGGGTGCGCCGCCTCCCGGTCCTCCTCCTGCTCCCGCTCGTCGGACTGCTCCTCGCGGGCTGCGGCCTGCCGACGCCCTCGCTCCAGCAAGAGGAGGGACGTGCGGCAGTGCCGCCCGCCGCGACGGCGCCGGTCGCCGCCGACCCCGCGGTGCTGCAGGATGCGGAGCTGACCGAGCAGACTCCGGTGCGGTTCCTCGCCGAAGAAGCGTGGCTCGCAGGAACGTCCGAGGCGAGCGGAGTCCCGCTGCGCGCGCTGACCGCCTACGCAGGCGCTGCCCTGCTCACCTCCGCCGTCGACCCCGGCTGCGGGCTCGACTGGTCGACTCTGGCGGGCATCGGCTACGTCGAGAGCCGACACGGCACGATCGACGGCGGTGAACTCGGAGCCGACGGGCGTCCGACCGAGCCGATCTACGGCCCGCGGCTCGACGGTACCCGTTTCGACCGCGTCGAGGACAACGACGCAGGCGCGCTCGACGGCGATGCCGAGGTCGACCGGGCGATGGGTCCTCTGCAGATCATCCCGGCGACCTGGATGGCCTGGGCGTCCAGCGGTTGGGACCCGCAGAACGTCGATCAGCAGGCGGTGACCGCGGCGCGCTACCTCTGCCAGGCGGGCGGAGACCTCTCGACAGAGTCGGGCTGGCGCGCGGCGATCGCGGCCTACAACCCCGCCACCAGCTACGCCGGCTCCGTCGCGGCGGCGGCGTCCCGCTATGCCGCTGACGCCGGCTGAGGGGCGGCGCCGATTTCCGATCCGCCCGCCCCGCGGGTATCCTTGTCCAGCGCCTCCGGTTGTGATCACGCGGTCGGGTGCGCCACGGCGAGTTACCCTAGCGGCCAAAGGGATCTGACTGTAAATCAGACGGCGTAGCCTTCGGGGGTTCGAATCCCTCACTCGCCACATCCGTGTCGTGAACCGCCCCGGCATCGAGAAATGCGCGGGCGTTCTGCATGTCCGGGGTGATGGCGGTTCGGTGCCGTCGCTGTAGTGGCCCGATGCCCCTCATCGGCCGCCGATCAGCCCCGTGGCTCCTCCGCCAGGAACCCGGCCAGCGAAAGCGGCGGCCGCCCGGTCAGGCGCTCCACGTCTCCTGAGACGTGCTCCAGCTGCCCCGCCGCGATCGCCGTGTAGGTGCTCACCCAGGCGTCGAGTTGCCACGCGGGCGCGTTCCAGCGGCGACGCGACGAGTACGCCTCCTCGAGCGTCTCGTCGACGAAGACGGCTGGGCGTCCTGCCGCGGTGAGGATCGCCGCGAACTCGTGGAGGGTGAGCGCCGCCGGCCCGGTGAGCTCGTAGACGGCTCCGCGGTGCTCGTCGGGCGAGCGGAGGACCGCGGCGGCGGCGCGGGCGACATCGGCGCGCGCGACGACTGCGGCGCGTCCGGCTCCGGCCGGACCGCGGATCGCGCCGTCCTCGCCGAGCATCGCGGGCAGGAAGTCGAGGTACAGATTGTCGCGGAGGAAGGTCCACGCCATTCCGGAGTCGCGGATCGCGTCCTCCGTGGCGGCGTGGTCGCGCGCGAGGGTGAAGACCGCGTCGTGCGCGGCTCCGGCGAAGGAGGTGTAGACCACGTGCTCGACCCCCGAGGCCGCGGCGGTGGCGATGAGGGAGCGGTGCTCCGCGAGGCGGTCCTCGTTCTCGGACGCCGAGACCATCAGGAGCAGGCGGGCCCCCTCGAGCGCGGCGCCGGGTTCGGCGAACGAGGCTCGCACCACCTCGGCTCCCGGCAGTCGGGGCGCCCGGGAGGGGTCGCGCACGAGCAAGCGGAGGGGGAGACCGGCGTCGGCGAGCGCGCGGGCGACGCGACCGCCCACGGCTCCGGTGGTTCCCGTGAGGACGATCGGTGTGCTCATGGCCCCATGATGCGGCCTGTCCCTAGGCTGAAGCCATGAGCGCCCACGCCTCCCTTCTCGCCATCGCCCGCTCGATCGCCGTCGAGGCCGCCCACCTCGCTCGTCAGCGGCGACAGGACGGAGTCGAGATCGCCGCCTCGAAGTCGTCGCCCGAGGACGTCGTGACCGCGGCGGACCGCGAGGTCGAGCAGCTCATCCGCCGCCGTCTCGCCGAGGCGCGGCCCGACGACGGGTTCCTCGGCGAGGAGTCCGGCACCGGCGGGGGGACCAGCGGGCTCACCTGGGTGGTCGATCCGATCGACGGCACGGTCAACTACCTCTACGGCATCCCCTCCTACGCGGTCAGCATCGCGGTGGTCGAGGGGGACCCGGATCCGGCGACGTGGACGGCGCTCGCGGGTGCGGTCGTGAACGGAGCGAGCGGCGAGGTCACCACTGCGAGCCTCGGGGGAGGGGCGGAGCGGGACGGAGTCGCGTTGCGCGCGGTCGCACCCGCCTCCCTCTCCCTCGCCCTGGTCGGCACCGGGTTCGGCTACGACGCGGCCCGGCGGATGCGGCAGGGCGCTGTTGTGCAGGAGCTGCTCGGCTCGGTCCGCGACATCCGCCGCATCGGTTCGGCGGCGCTGGACCTGTGCTCGGTGGCGACCGGGCAGCTCGACGCCTACTACGAGCGCGGCCTCAACCCCTGGGATTTGGCCGCCGGCGCTCTTATCGCTCAGGAGGCGGGTGCGCGGGTCGCAGGCTTCGACGGTGCCGCCGCCGGGTCGGGCCTGCTGATCGCGGCCCCCGATCCGCTCTTCGGCGAGCTCGAGGATCTGCTGCGCCGCCTGCGCGCGGACGACGTGTAAACGCTCTCTGAGGGCCGGTCGGCGCACGATACGAGCGCTGCGACGAGTTAAAGCGCACGATCCGGCATCTTCTCGCGGCGTGGCGAGCCTCGATCGTGCCTCTGCTCGCGCGGCTCTGGCCGAACCGGCAGCCCGTGGCTATCCTTTATGAATTCGTGATAGTCGCACAGGATGCGATCACGGAGACCCGAGCCGAGTTCCGTCCCCCTGCGGAGTGCGCTCGCCCGCCTGCCCCCGACGGAAGACACCGATTTCGTGAGCCCCGATTCGCCCGCCTCCGCTGCCCCCGCATCGACCCTCGGCGAATCGACTCCGCCCCTCACCCGCCGCGAGCTGCGCGCCCGCGAGCGCGCACTCGCCCCGGCGGAGGGCGTCACGGAGAGCGGGCACGAGGGCGTGGAGGAGAGCGTGCTCACGGCCACCGCGGAGCAGCTGCGCGAGGCCGAGCGCCGCGTCGCCTCACTCCGCGATGCTCCGGTTCCCGTCTCCGCCCCGCGCGTCACGCCGTTGCGGCCGGCGCGGCGCGCCCGCGTCGGTGGCCTGGTC
>NZ_LIIN01000036.1 GCF_001634385.1 Rathayibacter tanaceti
GGGCGCGCGGCGGCGTCCCGCCCCGCCGCCCGCGGAAGCCGGCGATAGCCTCGTGCCCCACGAGCAGTCCGGAGGCGTCGCCCCGCAGCGTCGTCGGTGCGCGGACGAACGCGTCCGCGAGGGCGGGGACGTCGTCGGCCGCGAGGGCCGCCTCATAGGCCTCAACCGCGTCGACGAGCCCCTCCGGCAGCTCGCCCTCGAGCGAGGTCACCCGCGGGTCAGTCATCGAAGTCCGCCGTCCGCACGCAGGCGTGCACGCCCTTCACCAGGTCGACGACCTGCGAGATGTTGAAGTCGGTCGCGGCGCTGAGGTAGGCGTAGGCGAGGCTTGCGTCCATCCCGTAGCGCGCCTGCAGCAGAGCGATCGCGGCGCGCACGCAGTTTTGCACCGCCACGTCGAGGTCCTCGTCCATGCCGGTCGGCACCAGGAACTCGCTCGTCTCACCGAGCGGTCCGACGAGTGTGCCGAACTCCGCCAGCGCCTCCGCCTGCGGCACGACCTCCAAGCGCACCCGGACGCGCAGGCTCGCCTCCATCGCCGTCAGCGCGACCTCACCGTCGCCCTGCGCGAAGTGCGGGTCGCCGACGTACGCGAGCGCACCCTCCACCTGCACCGGCAGGTAGAGGCTCGTCCCGGCCGTCAGCAGCGAGATGTCGATGTTCCCGCCGTGCGCACCCGGAGGCACGGAGTGCGGCCGCACATCTCCCGCGACCGCGACGCCCATGATCCCGAGGAACGGGTGCAGCTCGAACCGCGCCGAGCGCTCGCCCCCGCGAACCAGGGGCAGGACCCCGCGCCGCACGCCGTCGGCTCCGTCCTCGACCCGCGCGAACGCGCTGAACGGGCCGGGCTGGAGGGGGTACTCCCCCGGCAGCGCGCCGCGCCCGTGCCGGTTCGAGATCACTCCGTAGGGCACGCGCTGCTCTGCCTCGAGCAGAGTCATCCGCAGCAGATCGCCGGGCTGCGCACCGCGCACCGCGATGGGCCCGGTGACGATGTGCGGGCCGTCGAGCGCGGGGTCGCGGAAGGGCCCGGAGGCGGCGAGCTCGATCGCATCGCGCAGCACGCCCTCGGGAGGGACGCCGTGCCCGCCGAAGTAGGCGAGCGGGTCGCGCCCCTGATCCTCCAGGACGCCCTCGTGGCTCAGCGTGTCGATGACGACCTCGGTGCCGGAGTCGATCGTCAGCACCGGCGAATCGGCCGCACAGGGCAGACGCCCCCACAGCACCGACCCCGGTCTCGCCGCGAGGTACTCGACTCCGTCGGGCACCGATTCCCCGGGCTGAACCGCCCACTCCGCCTGCCGCATCCGCCGCCGCCTTCCCGCGCGGGTCCGCCCCGCGATCGCTTCGAGGCTAGCGGCGCCGTGTTTCGGCCCCGTGGCGCATCCATGGCAGGATCGGCGGCGCACCCCCGCTGCCGCCTTCCGCGAGATGCCACGTGAGTACGCGACACGCCGACGCACGCGTACCGAAGTGGCATCTCGCGTATGTCCCCCCTCCGACGACAGGACTGCCGTGTTCACACGACTGCGCTCGCGCCCCGACAACGTCCACCTCGGGCTCATGCTCGCCCTGACCTTCTCGACCGGCATCATCGACGCCGTCGGCTACCTCGGGCTCGACCGCGTCTTCACGGGCAACATGACCGGCAACGTCGTCATCCTGGGCATGGCGCTCGCGGGGGCGGACGACCTGCCCGTCGTCGGCCCGGTCATCGCCCTCGCCGGCTTCATGCTGGGAGCCGCGATCGGCGGCCGCGTCCTGCGCCCGATCAAGGCCGGCTGGACGACCCGCTCCACCTGGCTCTTCACCGTCGTCGGCCTCGTCATGTCCGTCCTCGCGATCGTGCTGGGCGTCGTCCCCGAGCACCCCGAGCCGCTCGCCCTCACGGTGACCGGCGTCCTCGGGCTCGCGATGGGACTTCAGGCCGCGACAGCCCGCCACATCGCGGTCAAGGACGTCACCACCGTGGTCGTCACCTCGACCATCACCGGCCTCGCCGCCGATTCTCGCCTCGGCGGCGGCAAGGGCCAGCCGTGGTTCCGCCGCCTCACCGCGGTCATCCTCATCGGAGCCGGGGCCGGAGTCGGCGCCCTCGCCTTGACCGTCGGCCTCTGGCTCGGCCTCGCGATCGCCGCCGCGCTCACCCTGATCGCGTCCCTCTTCGGCCACCTCGTGGCGCACACCAGGCACGCCCAGTCCGAAGAAGCCTCCGCCGCGTGAGCGGCACAGTCGGTTCCCTGTGCCACCGCACGAATCAGTTCTCGTCGAGCCACTGCCCTCTCACCGCCCAGTGGAAACCGTTTCCATCGTCAGGCTGCAGCGCGAGCTAAGGTAGGTACGTACCTACGAGAGGAGTTCGTCATGACGACCATCAGTGCACGCGAGTTCAATCGCGATGTGAGTGCGGCCAAGCGCGAGGCCGACCATGGGCCGGTAGTGATCACCGATCGCGGCGAACCCGCCTTCGTCCTCTTGTCGATCAAGGACTACCGACGGCTGGGCGAGAACGGAGCGGATCTCGTCGGACGCCTGAGCATGGCCGATGACATCGACATCGACTTCGAGCTGATCGAGCCAGGTCTGAGAATCCCTGAGCTGTGAGCTATCTGCTCGATACGAACGTGGTGAGCGAGCTTCGCAAGCCGGAGCATCGCGCTGATCCCGGAGTGCGCGCATGGATCGCGTCCCGAGCGCCGTCGGACCTTCACCTCTCAGTCCTGACGATCATGGAGATCGAGATCGGGATAGGCCGACTCGGCCGTCGCGACTCTCTTCAGGCAGCTCGCCTCCGGGCCTGGCTGAACGACGTCGTGCTCACGGTGTTCGCGGGGCGCATCCTCCCCCTCGATCTCGCCGTGGCTCGGCGGGCAGCACAGCTGCATGTTCCCGATCCTCGTCCGGAGCGTGACGCGATGATCGCTGCCACGGCTTCCGTACACGGTCTGACCGTCGTCACCCGGAACGTCAAGGATTTCGATCCACTGCACGTCGCGATCATCGATCCGTGGACGACCCACGAACGCAGGTAGACGCCGCGCGGGAGTGTGCCAAGAATACGGGTGGTCGCCCGCTACCGCACCCGCTGGCACCGAGGGCAGAAGTGCGACGACCGGTTCATGAACGGCACCCGCACGATCACCTCACCGCACCGCGGACACGGCCTCCCGGCCTGCCCGTACGCGTTCAGGCTGTGCGAGAAGTACCCCGACGCCCCGTTCACGTTGACGTACTGCGCGTCGAAGCTCGTCCCGCCCTCGGCCAGCGCTCGCTCGAGTACCGAACGCACCTCGGCGAACAGGCGGCGGATCCGCGCCTCCCCGAGCGACGAGCTCGGCCGCTCCGGGTGCAGCTCGGCGGCCCACAGCGACTCGTCGGCGTAGATGTTGCCGATGCCGCTGACCAGCGTCTGGTCGAGCAGTGCGCGCTTGATGCCGCTGTTCCGCCTCCCCAGCACCGCGACCACGGCCGAGAGATCGAAGAACGGGTCCAGCGGATCGCGGGCGATGTGCGCGACCTGCGACGGCACCGTGCGCAGCCACTCGCCAGCGGAGGCGTCGTCACCCGCGAATCCACCGGGCGCGCCGTCGCTCGTGGGCAGGAGCGCGTCGACCGCCATCGAGCCGAAGATGCGCTGGTCGACGAAGTGCAGGGCGAGCTCGCCGTGATCCGGGTTCTCGATCGCGATCCGGATGCGCGTCAGCCGGCCGAGCGGCGCATCGGCCGCGCGGAGCAGCACCTGCCCGCTCATCCCGAGGTGCACGAGCAGAGCCTCGTCATCGCCCGCGGGCAGCCAGAGGAACTTGCCGCGCCGCACCGCGCCCCGCAGACGCCGCCCGACCAGGAGGCGCTCGAACGGGTGCGGATGCACATGCCGCTTCAGCGAGCGCTCGTCGACGATATCGACGCCGGTCACGATCGACCCGGTGACGGCCGGGGCGAGGCCCGCGCGGACGACCTCGACCTCGGGGAGCTCGGGCACTCTTAGCCCTCAGCGGAGGCGCGGACGGGCTCGCCGGGCGCGGTCTCGGCGAGGCGCGTCCACGCATCGAGCGCAGCGGCCATCTCGGCCGCCTTCTTGCTGGTGCCCTCGCCGCGGGCGGTGACGAGCCCGCCGACGATGACGGTGGCGACGAACACCTTGTTGTGGTCGGGCCCCGTGGCCGCGATCTCGTAGCGCGGAGCCGGCGCGCCACGCTCGGCCGCCGCCTCCTGCAGGCTCGTCTTCGGGTCCATCGAGACGCCGAAGCGCAGCGGATCTGCCCGCAGCGGCGCGATCAGGCGCAGCACGAGGTCGCGGGCCTCGTCGGGCCCCGTGCCGAGGTACACGGCTCCGATGATGGCCTCGACGGTGTCGGCGAGGATGGACGCCTTGTCACGCCCGCCCGTCAGCTCTTCGCCGCGACCGAGTCGCACGTGCTCGCCGAGCCCGATGCCGCGGGCGATCTCGGCGAGGGCCACCGTCGAGACGAGGCTCGCGCGCCGCTTCGCCAGGTCGCCCTCGGAGAGCGCCGGGTACTCGGTGTAGAGCATCACCGTGACGGCCTGCCCGAGGATCGAGTCGCCGAGGAACTCGAGGCGCTCGTTGTGCGGGAGTCCGCCGTTCTCGAAAGCGAACGACCGGTGCGTCAGGGCGAGCTCGAAGAGCTCGCCGTCGAGGCTCACGCCGAGCGTGGCCTCCAGACGCGACCGGCCGTCGCTGGAGGGTGTTGCGGAGATCTGGTTCACCATGGACCGCACGACACGCACCGACGAGCGGTGCGACGCCGAATCAGACGTCGGCGACCTTGCGGCCCTTGTACTCGAGGAACAGCGCGGTGCCCGCGGCGTCCTCGACGACCTTGGCGCGGTGGGGGAGGCTGTAGACGACCTTGCCGTTGGGCTCGATGGTCTTGACCAGGGCGGGAGCCGTGGCCTTCCACTGCGAGCGGCGGGCGTGGGTGTTCGCGCGGGACTTCTTCCTCTTGGGAACAGCCATGATTCTCTCTTCTCTACCTCTGGTTGGATTCGGTGCGGGCACTCTCGCCCGCGCCGCTGTCTGTCGACGTGGTGTCTACGACTCGCTGTCTGCGGAAGCTCCGGGCGCTGCGGCCCCACCGGTCCCCGCGTCGCCCAGCCCTGCGAGCGCGGCCCACCGGGGGTCGCGCGGCGCCTCGGGCTTGGGCACGGAGGATTCGGCCAGCCGCTCCCCCGTGACGGGGTCGAGACCCGGACAATCCGGCCGGCAGACCGGCTGGAACGGCAGCGACAGAACCACCGCATCCCTGACCAGAGGTTCAAGATCCACGTGGTCGTCGTGAACCTCATAGTCGAAAGCTTCGTCAGAAGAGTACGCGAAAAGTTCCTGGAACTCGACATCGACAGGCAGGGAGATGTCGGTCAGGCAGCGGCTGCACTCGCCGACGGCCTCGGCCGAGATCCCGACCGAGGCGAGGATGCCCTCGTGGACCGACTCCAGACGGATGTCGAGGTCGAGTGCCGCGGCCTTGCGCACCGCGACGATCCCCTCGCCGAACTGCTCCGGCGCGTCGAGGTCGAGACGGTGCTCGCGCATCTCGCCCGGGCGGCCCAGGAGGTCGCGCACGTTCACGGTGAACGGCGTCTTCTTGAAAGTAGTCACAAGGGTCCAGCCTACTCCCCCGGCCCGCCCTGCGGCGGGAGGGCCGGGGAGCGGAGGTGACTCAGGCGCCACCCTCCTGCAGGGTCACGTCGATCGGCACATAGTCCGCTCCGCTCGTGTCCACGCCCTCGTCGGCCAGCTCCGCGAGCGCCTTCTCGACATACTCGTTCGAGTAGGCCGTGGCGGGCGGATCCTCGCTGATGATGGTCGCGCCGGTCTCGTTCGTGGTCTCCTTGGCGATGTCGACCGTCTGCTGCCAGGCAGCCTCGTCGATCATGCCGACGCCGCCCGTCGAGGGCCAGATCAGCTTGTTGACCTCGTTGGTCATCCAGAGCTGGTGGCTGGTGCCGAGGGTCGACCCGGCCGCCGTCACGATGTCGGCCGCCTCCTCCGGGTTGTCCTTGGCGTAGATCCAGCCCTTGATCGACGCCGTGATGAAGGCGACGGTCTGGTCTGCGTAGGCGTCGTCGCTCTCGAGCTTGTCGGCGTCGGCCCAGATCGCGTCCTGGAGCATCGCGGTTCCGACGTCGTTCCAGTTGATGACGTTCAGGTCGTCGGGCTGGTACAGCTCCCCCGTGTCCGGGTCCACCGTCTCGAGCACCTGCGCGTACTCGTTGTAGGTCATCGCCTGCGCTGCATCGATGTCGCCCGCGAGGAAGCCGTTCATGTCGAACTGCTGCTGGACGAGCGAGATGTCGTCGAGCGCGACTCCGTCTTTCTGCATGCCGGCGAACAGCTCCCACTCGTTGCCGTAGCCCCAGCTGCCGACCGTCTTGCCGGACAAGTCAGTGGGAGACGTGATGCCCTTGTCCTTGAACGAGATCTGCGTGGTCGCGCTGCGCTCGAAGATCTGGGCGACGTCGGTGATGTTCGCGCCCTGCTCGATCGAGCCGAGCACCTTGGGCACCCACGAGATGGCGTAGTCCGCGTCTCCGGAGGCGAGGACGTCCTGCGGCACGATGTCGCCGCCTCCCTCGGCGATGGTCACGTCGAGGCCCTCGTCCTCGTAGTAGCCCTGGTCGACGGCGGCGTAGTAGCCGGCGAACTGGGCCTGGGCGACCCATTGCAGCTGCAGGGTCACGGGGGTGAGGTCTCCCGAAGAGCCGGAGCCTCGGAATCGCCGGATGCACTGCAGCCGGTGAGGGCGAGGCCGACGACGGCGAAGCCTGCCGTCGTGGTCATCGCGATGCGTGTGCGTCTGTTCACTGTTCCTCCTGGTGCGGTGTGGTGCAGGACGTGCCCGGGAACGGGCGGCGCTGTGGAGCGGCGGTGCAGTGGAGCGGGTGGTGCAGTGGAGCGGCGGTGCGGGGAGAAGAGAGGGAGTCGCAGCCGACGGATCAGCGCGCGCGACTGCGTCGGAGCGCGAGTGCCTCGAGGGCCGCGGTGACGCAGTAGAAGAGGAGGCCGACGAGCACGGCGCCGAGCACGTAGGCGTAGGCGAGCGCGTAGTCGCTGCCCGAGGCCGCCGTGGTGATCGACTTGCCCAGCCCGCCCACCGGCCCGCCGAAGTACTCGGCGACGAGAGCCGAGATCACGGCGAGGGAGGAGGCGATGCGGAGCCCCGTGAAGAAGAACGGCACCGCGCCGGGCAGCGTGATCGTCCGCGCGGTCTGCCACGGCGAGGCCGCGTAGGCGCGCATCAGATCGCGGTGCACCGGGAGGGCCTGGCGCAGGCCGCGCAGCGTGTTGAGGTAGACCGGCACGAAGACCGCGAGAGCGGCCACGAGCTGGCGGGCCGTCTCGACGTTCGCGCCGAACATCGTGTAGAGCACCGGAGCCAGCGCCACGATCGGCACGACGGCCGCGGCCGCCACGATCGGAGCGACCAGCCCGTCGAAGACGCGGACCAGCGCCGAGAGTCCCGCGACGAGCACCGCGAGCACCGCGCCCGCGACGAGGCCGACGAGCGCGTTCCGCCCCGTCACGACACTCCCCGACGCGACGGAGGCGAGGTTCGCGCCGAACTCGGTCCCGATCGCGACCGGAGACGGCAGCACGAACGGCTTCACGTCGAGCGCGGTGACGCCGACCTGCCAGAGCAGGACCGCCGCGAGCCCGAGCAGGAGCGGCGCGAGGATGGTCCGCGCGAGCGCCGGGGTGCTCACCTGTTCTCCACCCCGCGCGGCACGGCGGCCGCGTCGCCGTGCAGCAGCTCGCGCACGGCTCCGACGTCGCGGAAGAACGCGGTGTCCTCGCGGACGTCGGCGTCGCGCTCCGAGGAGTCAGGCAGGGCGATGTCGAGCACGTCCCTGATCCGGCCCGGTCGCGGCGACATCACGACGACGCGGTCAGAGAGGAACACCGCCTCCGGGATCGAGTGCGTCACGAACACGACGGCGGCGCCGGTCTCGCGGCGGATGCGCAGCAGCTCGGTCTGCATCCGCTCGCGCGTCATCTCGTCCAGTGCCCCGAAGGGCTCGTCCATCAGCAGCAGGCGCGGGCTCTCGGCGAGCGCCCGCGCGATGGCGACGCGCTGCTGCATCCCGCCCGACAGCTGATCGGGGTACGAGTCGGCGAAGTCGCCGAGCCCGACCAGCGTGAGCAGCTCGTCGACGCGGGCGCGTCGGGCCGCCGTGGCGACTCCGTGCAGCTCGAGCGGCAGCGCGATGTTCGCCCGGATGGTGCGCCAGGGCAGCAGACCCGCCTGCTGGAACGCGATCCCGTACTCCTGGTTGAGCCGTGCCTGCCGGGCGGTCGTGCCGAACACCGTGATGGCTCCGGAGCTCGGCTCGTCGAGGTCGGCGATCAGGCGCAGGAGCGTGGACTTGCCGCAGCCGGACGGGCCGATCAGCGAAACGAACTCGCCCGATGCGATCTCGAGCGACACGTCCTGCAGGGCGGTGACGCCGACGGCCTTCTTCGTGGCGAACGTCTTGGTGACGGTGTCGACGACGACCGCCGCCTCCCTTGCGGCTGCGGGTGCTGTGGTGCTCGCGGGTGCTGTGCTGCTCATACGGGCGTCCGCGCTCATGCGGGCTGCTCCCCTCGACGGAACGGACGGAGGACGGTGCCGATCAGGGCGACAGCTCCGGCGGCGGCGAGGCCCACCAGCACTGCGCCGAGGATCGGAGCCCAGGGCTTCGCGGGATCGCCGCCTGCAGCGGAGGCGAACTCGATGATCATGCGGCCGATGCCGCCGCGCAGGCCGATCGAGACCTCGGCGACGACCGTGCCGACGACGGCGCTGACCGCACCGAGCCGCAGCGCCGGGATCAGGTACGGCACACTGGCCGGCAGCCGCAGGCGCAGCAGCGTCTTCCACCAGCCGACGCCGTAGACCCGCATCAGCTCGATCTGGCTCGCCGACGGCGATCCGAGACCGCGCAGGGCCCCGATCGAGACCGGGAAGAACGCGAGGTACGAGGCGATCAGCGCCACCGACATCCAGTTCTCCCAGCTGAACGCTCCGAGCTCGAGCTGCGAGCCCCAGCGGCGCACGAGCGGGGCGATGGCGATCAGTGGCACTGTCTGGCTGAGCACGATCCACGGGAGGACCGCCGACTCCGCCGTCCGGAACCGCTGCATCAGGAGCGCCAGCAGCAGGCCGACCACCACTCCGACGACCCAACCGACTGCCGCGATGCCCAGCGAGAAGGCGCTCGCCTGCACCACGGCGAGCCAGAGCGCGGGAGCCCCGCGGGCGCCGGTGACCGGCTCGACGAGCCGCCCCGCGATCTCCCACAGGTGCGGCATCGCGATGGCGCTCGTGCGCGGCAGCACCGTGACTCCGCCGACGACCACCCCGGTCTCGGGGCCGAGCATCTTGTACACCTCCCAGAGCAGCGCGAGCAGGAGGAGACCGGCCGCGCCGAGGAGCACGCTGCGCGTCGCGACCCGCGAGGTCATGCCTTCGCCACGATGTGCTGGCTCAGCGCCGGGATGACGGCCTCGCCGTACACCCGGAGCGTCTCCTCCTTGTTGTCGTGCTGGAGGTAGCCGGCGAACTGCGTCACACCGATCTCGGCGAGCGCCTTCAGCTTCTCGACATGCTCGTCGGCCGTGCCGAGCACGCAGAAGCGCTCGACGATCTCGTCGGGCACGAAGGCCGTGTGGCTGTTGCCCGCCCGGCCGTGCTCGTTGTAGTCGTAGCCCTCGCGGCCGGCGATGTAGTCGGTCAGGGCCTGCGGGACCGCGCCGGAGGTGCCGTAGCGGCCGACGATGTCGGCGACGTGGTTGCCGACCATCCCACCGAACCAGCGGCACTGGTCGATCATGTGCTCGCGATCGGTGCCGATGTACATCGGCGCCGCGACGCAGAACTGCAGCGACTCCGGATCGCGGCCGACGTTCGCCGCCGCCTGCTTGACCGTGTCGATCATCCAGCGCGCAATGTCGAGATCGGCCAGCTGGAGGATGAAGCCGTCACCGACCTCGCCGGCCAGCTTCAGCGCGAGCGGACCGTACGCCGCCACCCACATCTCGAGCGACGAGCCGCGGCTCCACGGAAACTGCAGGGTCGAGCCGTTGTACTCGACCGAGCGGCTGTTCGCGAGCTCGCGGATGACGTGGATCGACTCCCGCAGGGTCGTGAGCGTGGTCGGGGCACCGCCCGTCACGCGCACGGCGGAGTCGCCACGACCGATCCCGCACACGGTGCGGTTGCCGTACATCTCGTTGAGCGTCGCGTGCAGCGAGGCGATGACCGTCCAGTCCCGGGTGGCCGGGTTCGTCACCATCGGCCCGACGGTGATCCGGTGGGTCTTCTCGAGGATCTGCGAGTAGATGACGTACGGCTCCTGCCACAGCAGGTGCGAGTCGAAGGTCCACGCGTAGTCGAAGCCGTAGGTCTCGGCCAGGACGGCGAGGGCGACCGTGCGCGAGGCGGGCGGGTTGGTCTGGAGGACGACTCCGAAGTCCATGGGGTTCCTTCTGATCGAGCGATGGTGCGAGTGCTCAGTGAGGTCGATGCGACCCATTGAGGGTCGCTGTCACACTGAGTGGTCTTCCGTGGTTCCGACGACGGAGGTCGTCGGGGCTGCCGCCTTTCTTGATCGGAGCTCGGAGCGATGCTCCGAACTCAGATCAAGTATTGAGACAAGCCGCGCGTGATGTACTTCCCGTCGCCCGTGGTTCCGACGTAGTGGCCGTCCTCGACGACGACCTTCCCGCGCGAGATCACGGTGTCGACGTGCCCGTCGATCTCGAACCCCTCCCACGCCGAGTAATCCATGTTCATGTGGTGCGTCCGCCCCTCGCCGAGGCCGATCGAGGTGTGTCCGTGCGGGTCGTACACGACGATGTCGCCATCGGCGCCGGGCTGGATCACGCCCTTCTTCCCGTACATCCCGAACATGCGCGCGGGCGTGGTCGAGGTGAGCTCGACCCAGCGCGGCAGGCTGATCTGCCCCGACACGACGCCCTGGTACATCAGGTCCATCCGGTGCTCGACGGAGCCGATCCCGTTCGGGATCTTCGAGAAGTCGCCGAGGCCCATGTCCTTCTGGTCCTTCATGCAGAAGGGGCAGTGATCCGTCGAGACCATCTGGATGTCGTTCGTGCGCAGCGACTGCCACATGTGGTGCTGGTGCCCCTCCGCCTTCGACCGCAGCGGAGTGGAGCACACCCACTTCGCGCCCTCGAAGCCGCCCCACTCCTCGCTGGAGGCGCCGAGCTGCTCTTCGAGCGAGAGGTAGAGGTACTGCGGGCAGGTCTCGCCGAACACGTTCATCCCGCGATCACGGGCCTGTGCGATCTGCTCCACCGCTTGCTTCGCCGAGACGTGCACCACGTACAGCGGCGCGCCGGTGAGGTCGGCGATCATGATCGCGCGGTGCGTCGCCTCCTCCTCCGCCTGCCACGGTCGCGAGGTGCCGTGGAAGAAGGGAGAGGTGTTCCCCGCGGCGAGGGTCTGCTTCACCAGCTCGTCGATGAGGGCGCCGTTCTCCGCGTGCATCATCATCATCGCGCCGTTCTCGGCGCCCTTCTGGAACGCCCGCAGGATCTGCCCGTCGTCCGAGAGGAACACGCCCTTGTAGGCCATGAACAGCTTGAAGCTGGTCACCCCTTCGCGCATCAGCTCGTCCATCGCGACGAGCGACGAGTCCTGCACGTCGGACAGGATCTGGTGGAAGCCGTAGTCGATCGCGCAGTTCCCCGCCGCCTTCTCCTGCCAGGCTGATAGCGGTCGAGGACGCTCTCACCCGGGTACTGCACCACGAAGTCGACGATCGAGGTGGTGCCTCCCCAGGCCGCAGCCCGGGTGCCGGTCTCGAAGGTGTCCGAGGCGAAGGTACCGCCGAACGGCATCTCCATGTGCGTGTGGGCGTCGATACCGCCCGGGATCACGTACTTCCCGGTCGCGTCGATCACGCGGTCGACGTTCGCCGCGAGATCGAAGCCCAGGAGGGTCGAGCCGGGCGCGAGGACCGCGGCGATCGTCTCTCCGTCGATCAGGACGTCGGCGGATCCGGTGCCGGTCGCGTTGACGACCGTTCCGCCGGTGATGAGGGTCTTCATCGGTGCTCCTCGTCTCGTCCTGCAGTCACGGCTTCGGGATGCTGGTGTACGACTCCGGGCGGCGGTCGCGGTAGAACTGCCAGTCGTCGCGCATCTGCTGCACCATGTCCAGGTCGAGGTCGCGGATCAGGACCTCTTCGCTCTCGCCCGAGCCGCGCTCGCCGACGAAGTTCCCGCGCGGATCGATCACCTGGCTCGTGCCGTAGAAGTCGACGGCGAGCTCGCCGTACTCGTTGTCCTCGAGGCCGACCCGGTTGGGCTGGAGCACGAAGTAGCCGTTCGCCACCGCGGCGGCCGGGCCCTCCACCTCCCACAGCCGGTTCGACAGGCCCGGCTTGGTGGCGTTGGGATTGAAGACGAGATGGGCGCCGTTCAGGCCGAGCTCTCGCCAGCCCTCGGGGAAGTGCCGGTCGTAGCAGATGTAGACGCCGACCTTGCCCACCGCTGTGTCGAAGACGGGTAGCCGAGGTTCCCGGGGCGGAAGTAGAACTTCTCCCAGAAACGGTCGAGGTGCGGGATGTGGTGCTTGCGGTACTTGCCGAGGATCGTTCCGTCCGCGTCCACCACGACGGCGGTGTTGTAGTACACGCCTGTGATGTCCTCCTCGTAGATCGGGAGGATCATCACCAGGTCGAGCTCCTTCGCCAGGGCGGCGAAGCGCTGCACGATCGGGCCGTCGGCCGGTTCGGCGTAGCGGTAGTACTTCTTGTCCTCGGTGATCCCGAAGTACGGACCGTAGAAGAGCTCCTGGAAGCAGACGATCTGCGCGCCCTGGGCGGCGGCCTCCCGTGCGAACCCCTCGTGCTTGTCGAGCATCGACTCCTTGTCGCCGGTCCAGGTGGTCTGGGTGATCGCTGCGCGGACGATGGTCATCGGTACCTCCATGCTCGGGCGTCCCCGTCCGGCTCAGGTCGTGCTCCGCGGGGCGGCGGAGCCGGGGGGCGTGGACCCACTGTGGTCCCCGCCGAGCCCGAAGGCAACGACGGCCCGGCCGACTCCGCGGACAGGCCCTCATCGTCGACCTTCGACGTTTCCCGGGTGTTTCCAGCGTGGATCCGCAGGATTAAGGCCTCCGAGCCCCGCGGATCCTGCGCGGCAGAGGCTGATCGCTCCGTCCTCCCCCTGGACGAGGGAGCCGCCCTCTCCAACGACTGACCCGCCCCGCTAGCGTGAGCGGATGCGCATCACCATCCTGGCCGGGGGCGTCGGCGGCGCCCGCTTCACCTCCGCCGTCCGCGAGCACCTCCGCGATCTCGAGGCCGCTGGAGGCGAGGCAAGCGAGATCACGGTCGTCGTCAACACCGGCGACGACATGTGGCTCAGCGGCCTCAAGGTGTGCCCGGACCTCGATTCCCTCACCTATGCGCTCGGCGGAGTGAATGACGCGGAGCGCGGCTGGGGCAGGGCCGGCGAGAGCGAACGGGTCTCGGCGGAGCTCACCGCGTTCGGGGTCGGCTGGCCGTGGTTCACTCTCGGCGACCTCGACCTCGCCACCCACATCGCGCGCAGCTCGATGCTCCGGGACGGCCTGACCCTCTCGGAGGCGACCGTGCGCATCACCGCCCGCTGGCCGCTCGGCGTCCGCCTCATCCCGATGTCGGATCAGGACGTCGAGACGCACGTCGAGGTCGAGTTCCCCGGCGAGGGCGTCCGGCTGCTGCACTTCGAGGAGTGGTGGGTGCGCCTGCGCGCCTCCGCTCCCGCTCGCCGCTTCGTGCAGAAGGGCGTCGAGAGCGCCCGGCCCGCTCCCGGCGTGCTGGAGGCGATCACCGACACCGATGCCGTGCTGATCGCCCCCTCCAACCCGGTCGTCTCGATCGGCACAATCCTCGGCGTCCCCGGCATCGCGGACGCGGTGCGCAGCACGGCCGCTCCCGTCGTCGGAGTGTCCCCCGTGATCGGCGGTGCCGTGGTGCGCGGCATGGCCGACGCATGCCTCGCCGCGATCGGCGTCGAGACCTCCGCCGAGGCAGTCGGCAGGCACTACGGCACCCGGAGCGAGGACGGGCTGCTCGACGCCTGGCTGGTCGGCGAAGAGGACGCGGAGGCGGTGCCCGCCCTGGCCGCGGCCGGCCTGCGTGCCCGCTCGGTCCCGCTCTGGCTGAACGAACGCGATGCGTCGGTGCGGCTCGCCGCGGACGCCCTGGCGGCTGCGCGGGGCTGAGCAGAAGCTTCTCCACGGGCCCGGGCGGCTCGTCCTCGGCGAGTTCGTCCGGAGCGTTGACGACGCCGCTCCTTCGAGTGTCTGCACGCTCTCGCAGACGACGTTCACGACGCTGTGTCAGCGTGGACACTGCGGCGCTTAGCAGCGCCCGGCCCTCCTGATCCTGATCGAAAGGACCTCCTTGATGCCTGGTGCACTCGTCCTCGCCGGCGGCGGCCTCGCCGGAATCGCCTGGGAGCTCGGCGTTCTCCGCGGGCTCGCCGACGCCTCCCCCGCGACGGCCCGCCTCCTGCTCGACCCGTCGACCACCTTCGTCGGCACCTCGGCCGGATCGGCGGTCGCCGCGCAGCTGAGCACCGGCGCTGGGCTCGACGAGGCGTACGAGGCGCAGCTCCAAGAGGAGTCGGCCGAGATCGGCGCCGATGTCGACGGTGAGCGGCTCCAGGCCCTCTTCGCCGCCGCCGTGGAGGGCGCCACCTCGCCCCAGGACGCCCGTCGGCGCATCGGCACCCTCGCCCTCGAGGCGGCGACCCTCCCCGAGGAGACCCGCCGCGCGGTGATCTCTGCGCGCGTCGGCGACGCCGACTGGCCCGAGCAGCGCCTCCTGATCACCGCCGTCGACACGGCCACCGGCGAGCTGCGCGTCTTCGACCGCGCGAGCGGCGTCGACCTGGTCGACGCGATCTCGGCGAGTTGCGCTGTCCCTGGAGTGTGGCCCCCCGTCAGCATCGACGGTGTCCGCTACATGGACGGCGGCGTGCGCTCCGGCAGCAACGCCGACCTCGCCGCGGGAGCCGATTGGATCCTGATCGTCACGCCGCTCCCCGGCGTCGGCGAACCCGGCGTGGGCCTGATCCCCACCGCCGAGCTCGACGCCCTCGCCGACTCCCGCGTCGAGGTCCTCTACGCCGACGAGGAGTCGGTCACCGCGTTCGGACCGAACTCGCTGGACCCCGCCGTCCGTGCCGCGTCCGCTCGCGCCGGACGCGCGCAGGGTGCCCGCCTGGCCTCGCGGATCGCCGCGCTGGTCGGCGCCGAGTAGAGGCTCAGCGGCGCACGCCGTAGCGCGTGTACACGGTGCCGTCCGAGAAGCGGTGCTCTTCGCGCAGGTCGAGCCGCGCGTGTAACCCGCGCGGAAGGAAGGGCGTCCCTCCGCCCACGGCGACCGGGACCGTGTACACCTGCACCTCATCCACGATCCCGGCGAGCAGCGCGTGCCGGGCAAGGGTCGGCCCACCAATCGACACGTCATGCTCTGCAGCCCGGACCGTCGCTGCGACCACCACCGGATCGAACTCCGCCTCCAGCCGGGTGCGCCGGGTGCCCACCGCCTTAAGGGTGGTGGAGTAGACGACCTTGTCCGCGACCCGCCACATCTCCTGGAAGTCGCGGATGAACGCAAACTCCTCGGCGAGGGCCCACGTCTGCTCCCAGGCGCGCATCGTCTCGTACATGCGCCGCCCGTAGAGGTACGTTCGCACCCGCGCCTCGCGCTCGGTGATGAAGCGGTGAACCTCCGGCCGCGGCTCCGCCCACGCGAATCCGCCGGAGTCGTCGTTCACGCAGCCGTCCAGCGATGCGATTCCGCTGTAGATGAGCATGCCCACATCGGCCTCTCTCCGCGGCCGGCTTCGGGTCCAGCCACGGGCGCGAGGGTAGGGCCACCGTCCCCGCCCGGCAACGGGCGCGCCTGCGCCTGGCGCGAAACGGCTGACTCCTCTCTCAGAGGACGCCGAGCGGACGGCTCTGGAACGGCAGTCGTCGATGCGCCACGCTCGATCCGGGGCGCCTGTCCCATGATTCGAGGAGGAACACGACATGGTCATCTCGCAGTTCACCGCCGCCCGCGTGATCGCGGCGGCCGCCGTCCTGATCGGCGCCCTCGCGGCGGCGCCGGCGTCGAATGCCGACCCCGTCCACACCGATCCGCTGACGGCCTCACAGCTCGACCCAGTCACCATTGGCCTCTGCAACGGGGGCCTTGGCGACGTGAGCGTCCAATCCTGGGACGTCAGCGCCGGACACATCGACATGTTCTGCGGTGACAAGGACGACGACGATTTCTGGGTCAGCGGCTACAACCACATCCGAGACCGCCACCAGGCCGATTGGCAGGCACTGGTCGACAGCGTCGGCGGCGGCGGAAACTGGGACGACCTGATGATGTTCATGACCGACCGGTCGATCACCGCCGATGATCCCGAGTCGGAAGGCGACGACAAGCTCTGCTACTCGACCTCGGTGGAGCTCCATCGAAGCGACGGGACCCTCGCTGGCGTCTATAACCCGACGATCATCGTCTCTGCCAACAACCACAAGGTGATCACGTCCTACCCGACCACCGTTCCTGACTGCGCGGGCTTCAATGACTGAGCGCAGGACCCCGGCCAAGCGGACGCTGCGGCTCTCGGTCGACTGGGGGCAGAAGTGGCCGCTCAACGACTACATCGGACCAGGACCGATCGTCGACTGGGACTCGAAGATCACCCCGGAGCTGAAGAAGCGCCTGCGCGACTGGGCGAGGTTCTTCCAGGAGAACGCCGATCTCGACACCAGTCTCTTCGGCTCGGAAGAGAAACGGCGCTGGTTCCAACGAGAGGGCTTCCGCCTCCTCAAAGAGCTCCAGCAGCAGGCCGGCGACGAGTTCGACTTCACGATCGACCTCTGGTTCTGACCCGAACGGAGGGAGAGCACCGTCCCTGCCTCCGCTCGGACCGCGTACCGTGGTCGTGCCGCACGGAGCGGCCGTGAAGGGTTCGGGATGAAGATCAGCCAGCTACGCCACTTCGTGGCGGTCGCCGAGGAGCTGCACTTCGTGCGCGCCGCCGAGAAACTCGGCATCTCACGGCGCAAGCTCGACTCCTCCGTCGCCGCCGTCGAACTCGACCTCGGCAAGCCCCTCTTCGAACCCGGCGCCGCCGCCACGACGCTCACCGCCGCGGGCCGCCAGCGCCTCGCCTCCGCCCGCGAGGAGCTCGCAGCGCTGGGCGACGAGTCGGAGGCCGCCCCGAAGTCGGGCGGCAAGGCCAAGGCCTCGAAGGGAACCGGACGCGCTCCGATAGTCAAGGGCCAGCCGAAGCCGTACAAACGCCGCCAATCGCGCTGAGCACAAGCGCACCTCGATGACATGCAGGGGTGAGCACGAGCAGGGTGGGCCCTACCGGGCTCGAACCGATGACATCCACGGTGTAAACGTGGCGCTCTACCAACTGAGCTAAAGGCCCCCGTCGCGCGGTCGAGCCGCGGACGATCACGTCGATCCTACGGCAGCGCCCGCCGCTCGCGAACCGATGCCGGACGGCCGAGAGGCCCCACCGCCGAGGTCTCGGCGGGCCACCGTCGAACCACAGCACACGGGGCCGGGTACGCGGACCGCTAGCCTCAGCGCATGACCGACGGCAGCGACTCCCGGGCGAGACGGCGCTCCGAGAGCCGCTGGCCCGCCTCCGCCGCGATCCTCGTGGCCGTCGGACTGAACGTGGTCGGCCACAGTGCCGAGACCTCGGTCGTGCGCCTTGTCGCCGCCGGCATCACCCTGGCGCTGCTGGTCCCGCTCTTCGTCGTGAATCCGCACCGGCTCGACTCCGAGACGCGCTGGTCGCGAGGCGTCTCGATCACCCTGGCGGTCGTCCTCGCCGTCGCGAACCAGATCAACGTCGTCGCGGTGGTGATCGATCTCGTCGACGGCGCCACCGACGGACCGCCGTTGCTGCTGACGGCGCTCCAGGTCTGGGTGACCAACGTGGTCGCCTACGCACTGCTCTTCTGGGAGCTCGACCGCGGCGGACCGGTCGCGCGCGGGACGCTCCCCCGCACCGAGCTGCCGGCCGCCGACTTCGCCTTCCCGCAGGACACCTACCGGGACACCGTCGCCGAGGTCGCGGTGACCTCCTCCGAGCGCGCCGACTGGCGCCCCGGCTTCGTCGACTACCTGTCCGTCTCGACCACGAACACCATGGCGTTCAGCCGACCGACACCATGCCGCTGTCGAGCCGGATGAAGCTGCTGATGATCGCGCAGGCGTTCACCGGTTTCGTCCTGCTCGCCCTCGTCATCTCGCGGGCCGTCAACATCCTGAGCTGACGAGCCGCCGGGCCTCAGACGTGCGCGGGAGCGAGTGCGTCGATCGCCGCGCGGTAGGCCTCGATCGAACGGGCCTCCCCCGGAGCGGTCATGAAGGTGTCGCGGATCACGCCGGCCTTGTCGATGAGGAAGGTCGCGCGGGTCGCGTAGCCCTTCTCCTCCATGAACACGCCGTACTGCTTCGCGACGTCGCCGTGCGGCCAGAAGTCGGAAAGCAGGGTGAAGTCGTACCCCTGCTTCTCGCCCCACGCGCGCAGAGTGTGCTTGGAGTCGACCGAGACCCCGATCAGCTCGACCTCGGCGTGCTCGAACAGCGCGAGGTTCTCACGCAGCGCGCAGAACTCGCCGGTGCAGGTGCCGGAGAAGGCGAGGGGGAAGAACACCAGGGCGACGTTGCGCCGCCCGTAGAAGTCGCCCAGCTGGATGCGCTCGCCGTACTGGTTCGCGAGTTCGAAGTCGGGAGCCAGCGTCAGCTTCTCGAGAGCCATCGGTCCGATGTCCTTCCGTGCGCACGAGAATCGCGCGAGCACGAGGGGCAATGCTAGACCCGCACCCGCCGTTCTCCAAGGGCCGGGCCGCAGCCCCCGATGGAGGGACGCCCGGCGCGATCGCGCTGGACGTCTTCTACAGACGCTCCGGTGGTTCTCTCGTGGATCACCACAGTCCGATGCCGTCCGCGGGCTGCGGGAATCGGTAGGCTGACGGGGGTGCCCGCGCGCGGCTCGTCATCCGAGCCTCGTCTCCGCGGATCCGCACCGCTTCATGAGAGTGATGTCTCGGGCACGATCTGCCCCCAGAGAGAGGTCGAGGGTGACTGTTAACGATCAGGACCCGTATTCCGTCGGTCACGTGGACTCGGACCCCGAGGAAACGTCGGAGTGGAACGAGTCGCTCGATGCGCTCGTCGAGGAGCGGGGCCGGGGTCGCGGGCGCGACGTCATGCTCAGCCTTCTCAAGCGCTCCAAGGAGCTCCACCTCGGCGTTCCGATGGTGCCCACCACGGACTACATCAACACCATCGCGCCCGAGAACGAGCCCGATTTCCCGGGCGACGAGGACGTCGAGCGCCGCTACCGCGCGTGGATCCGCTGGAACGCAGCCATCCTGGTGCACCGCGCGCAGCGCCCCGGCATCGGAGTCGGCGGCCACATCTCGACCTACGCGTCGAGCGCCTCGCTCTATGAGGTCGGCTTCAACCACTTCTTCCGCGGCCAGGACCACCCGGGCGGCGGCGACCAGGTCTTCATCCAGGGCCACGCCTCCCCCGGCCCCTACGCACGCGCGTTCCTCGAGGGCCGCCTGAGCGAGCACCAGCTCGACGGCTTCCGCCAGGAGAAGTCGCATGCCGGCGGCGGACTCTCGAGCTACCCGCACCCGCGCCTCATGCCGGAGTTCTGGCAGTTCCCGACCGTGTCGATGGGCCTCGGCCCGATCAACGCGATCTACCAGGCGCAGGCGAACAAGTACCTCACCAACCGCGGCATCAAGGACGCCTCCGACCAGCAGGTCTGGGCGTTCCTCGGCGACGGCGAGATGGACGAGGTCGAGTCGCGCGGTCAGCTCCAGGTCGCCGCGAACGACGGACTCGACAACCTCAACTTCATCGTCAACTGCAATCTGCAGCGCCTGGACGGACCGGTCCGCGGCAACGGCAAGATCGTGCAGGAGCTCGAGTCGTACTTCCGCGGTGCCGGCTGGAACGTCATCAAGCTCATCTGGGGCCGCGAGTGGGACGACCTGCTCGCCCGCGACACCGAGGGTGCGCTCCTCGACCTGATGAACAGGACGCCCGACGGCGACTTCCAGACCTACAAGACGGAGGACGGCGCGTACGTCCGCGAGAACTTCTTCGGCCGCGACCCGCGCGCGAAGAAGCTCGTCGAGGACATGACCGACGAGCAGGTCTGGGGTCTGCGCCGAGGCGGCCACGACTACCGCAAGATCTACGCGGCGATGAAGGCCGCGACGGAGCACAAGGGCCAGCCGACCGTCATCCTCGCCCACACCATCAAGGGCTACGGTCTCGGCCGCAGCTTCGAGGGCCGCAACGCGACCCACCAGATGAAGAAGATGACGCTGGAGAACCTCAAGGGCTTCCGCGACACCATGCGCATCCCGATCACGGATGCGCAGCTCGAGGAGAACCCCTACCTCCCGCCGTACTACCACCCCGGTCAGAACGACGAGGCGATCGAGTACCTCCAGGAGCGCCGTCGTGCGCTGGGCGGCTACCTCCCCGAGCGACGCTCGAAGTACACGCAGCTGAACCTGCCGGAGGACTCGGCGTACGCGGTCGGCAAGAAGGGTTCCGGCACGCAGGAGATCGCCACGACGATGGCGTTCGTCCGCATCCTCAAGGACATCCTGCGCTCGAAGGACTTCGGCAACCGCGTCGTCCCGATCATCCCCGACGAGGCCCGCACCTTCGGGATGGACGCGTTCTTCCCGAACGCGAAGATCTACAACCCGCGCGGCCAGCACTACACGTCGGTCGACCGCGAGCTGCTGCTGGCCTACAAGGAGAGCCCGCAGGGCCAGATCCTGCACGTCGGCATCAACGAGGCGGGCGCACTCGCGGCGTTCACGGCGATCGGCACCTCGTACTCGACGCAGGGCGAGCCGCTCATCCCGGTCTACGTCTTCTACTCGATGTTCGGGTTCCAGCGCACGGGCGACGCGATCTGGGCGGCGGGCGACATGATGTCGCGCGGCTTCATGATCGGCGCGACCGCAGGACGCACCACACTCACGGGCGAGGGTCTGCAGCACGCGGACGGGCACTCCCCGATCCTCGCGGCGACCAACCCGGCCGTCGTGAGCTACGACCCCGCCTACGGCTACGAGATCGCGCACATCGTCCAGTCCGGACTCGAGCGCATGTACGGCGGGAAGCACTCCGACCCGAACGTCATGTACTACATCACCGTCTACAACGAGCCGATCGTGCAGCCGAAGGAGCCGGAGGACGTCGACGTCGAGGGCATCGTCCGCGGCATCCACCGCATCTCCTGGGGCCAGTGGGACGGGCCGAAGGCGCAGCTCCTCGCCTCCGGAGTCGCGGTGCCGTGGGCGATCGAGGCGCAGAAGCTCCTCGCGGAGGACTGGGGGGTCTCGGCCGACGTCTGGTCGGTCACCTCGTGGAACGAGTTGCGCCGCGACGGCATCACGGCGGAGCAGCACAACTTCCTCCACCCCGAGGACGCCGAGCAGGTGCCGTACGTGACGCAGAAGCTGGCCGACGCGAAGGGCCCCTTCGTCGCCGTGTCCGACTTCTCGCACCAGGTCCCCGACCAGCTGCGGCAGTTCATCCCCGGCGACTTCGCGACTCTCGGGGCGGACGACTTCGGCTTCTCGGACACCCGCGCGGCCGCCCGGCGCTACTTCCAGATCGACGGCCCGTCGGTCGTCGTGCGCACGCTGCAGCTGCTCGCCAAGCGCGGCGAGGTCGACCCCTCGCTCTCCGTCCAGGCGATCGAGAAGTACCGCCTGCACGATGTGAACGCCGGCACCACCGGCAACGCGGGCGGCGAAAGCTGACGGACGAGTCTGTGCTCTCGCAGAAATCCGCGCTCTCGCAGGAGTCCGCGTCGTCGAATGCGCGGGGTCCTGCTCCCGCCGAGGAGCGTCCGGCCACCAGGCCGGGCGCTCCTCGGACGAAGGAGCAGACCCTCGCGTGGCTGCGCACCCTGGCGGGTGAACTGTCGACCCAGACCATCAAGCGCTTGGAAGACACGCTGCCCTGGTACGGGAGCATGCCTCCCGGCCGTCGCTCGGCCGTCGGCATGGTCGCGCAGGCGGGCATCACGTCGTTCATCTCGTGGTTCGACGACCCGTCGGCGACGCCGTGGATCGCGGCCGACGTCTTCGGGGCGGCCCCGCGCGAGCTGCTGCGCTCGGTGTCGCTGACGCAGACGCTGCAACTGATCAAGGTCACCGTCGAGGTGGTCGAGGACCGCATCAAGAACGGCGGAGAGGACCTCCGCGAGGCGATCCTGCTCTACTCGCGCGAGATCGCCTTCGCCGCCGCCGACGTCTACGCACGTGCGGCAGAGGCCCGCGGCCTCTGGGACGCGCGCCTCGAGGCCCTGGTCGTCGACTCCATCCTGACCGGCGAGGCCGACGACGAGCTGCCCAGCCGGATCGCCGCGCTGGGCTGGCACGGACACGGCGAGGTCGCCGTCCTCGTCGGCACAGCACCCAAGATGCTCGATGTCGACCAGCTCCGCCGGACAGCGCGGCACATGGACGCCGACGTGCTCATCGGCGTGCAGGGCAGCCGGCTCGTCCTGGTGATCGGTCGCGCCGAGCCGAGCGAGAACGCGACGGAGGAGACCGGCCCGCCGGTCGCCTTCCTCGAGATCGCGGAGGCGCTCGAGCCGGGATTCGGCACGGGTCACCTCGTGCTCGGCCACGAGGTGCCGACCCTGGTGGAGGCGTCGCGCAGCGCCCGCGCGGCCCTCGCCGGCTTCGCGGTCGCCCGCTCCTGGCGAAACGCCCCGCGGCCGGTGAGTGCCGACGATCTGCTCCCGGAGCGGGCCCTCGCCGGCGATCCGCTCGCGCGGCAGAGCCTCATCACCCAGATCTACCGCCCCCTGCAGAAGCATTCGACCGAGCTGCTGACCACACTGTGGGCCTACCTCGACAACGGCCGCTCGCTCGAGGCGACGGCGCGCGAGCTCTTCGTGCACCCGAACACGGTGCGCTACCGGCTCAAGCGGGTCGCCGAGGTCATCGGCTGGGACGCGACGGGCGCCCGTGAGGCGCTCATCCTCCAGTCGGCTCTCATCCTCGGCTCGATGAGCGACCCGGACGGCGCCGTTCGGCGCAGGCCCGCCCGCAGCTGACCCGTGACGACCCGCACTTGTAGACCCGCGACAAGCTCTTTGTTCTTTGTCAGTGGCTCCACGCGCCGCACCCGCGAGCGCAGATCGGAAGACTGGATACCGTGATCGTCGTCGTCGCCCCAGGTCAGGGCTCCCAGACCCCCGGATTCCTCACGCCCTGGCTCGAGGTCCCTTCTGTCGCCGAGCAGGTCGCCGCGCACTCGGAAGCGGTCGGCATCGACCTCGCCGTGCACGGCACCGAGTCGGACGCGGACACCATCCGCGACACGGCCGTCGCCCAGCCGTTGATCGTCTCGGCCGGCCTCGTGAGCCTCGCGGCCGTGCTCGACGGCGGACGCCGCGAGCGGGTCGCCGGAATCGCCGGGCATTCCGTCGGCGAGATCACGGCGGCAGCGGGCGCCGGCGTCCTGTCGGAGGCCGACGCGCTCGTGTTCGTCCGCGAGCGGGCGCGGGCGATGG
>NZ_LIIN01000037.1 GCF_001634385.1 Rathayibacter tanaceti
CAGGGGCGGCCAAGCGACTCCGCTACACCGTCGAGGCCTGGCGGATCGTCGTGCCCGCCGCGGTCGGGCCGCGCCGTCGCTCGCTCGCCCAGGCGGCCGAGGACCTCGCCGATGCGCTGGGGGAGGAGCGCGATGCCCGGGCGCTGCGCGAGCTGCTCCTGGGCGACGTCGACCGCAGCGGCGAAGGCGCCTTCGCGCTCGGCGTCGTCTCGGCCGAGCAGAGGCACCGCGCCCGCCGGGCCGCAGCGTCGGCGACGAAGGCACTAGCGCGTCTGGAGTCGCTGTCAAGCTGACCGACCGGTCTCACACACTGAATCCACGGCGGATAATGTGAATCATGCCTTCTGTCCGTGCTCTTCCGTCATCGCTCTTGCGCCCGCGGCACTTCGACCGCGACGACGTCGTGGTGCACGCCGGCCTGTTCTCGCTGGTGAACTCGAGCACGACACCGCGCGCGGCCTGGACCGAGGACCTGATCGCCATCGGCGACGTGCTCGACACAGCCGAGTTCCCCTATCGCCTCATCCGCGGCAGTGACGGTTCGCCGTTCCTCGCCGTCGACCGCGTCCTCGGCGCCGAACTCGCGACTCTGCTCGCGCGCGCCTTCGCGACCGAGCCCTTCTACGCCAAGACGGTCGACAAGCGGGGCACTCCGCCGCAGCTGCTGGCCGAGGGCGTGCTGGCGCCCTACCCCCGCGCCTCCGTGTTCAAGCTCTTCCGCCCGCGGGTGTCCTCGTCAGGATCCCTCCGCTACGGCGCGCGCAGCGGCGTGCGGCTGGAGCTGTGGAAGGTGGGCGAGGACGAGATCTTCACTCCGGCCGAGAACGCGCTGATGCGCAACAGCCTCCCCGTGACCGAGGCGATCGACGCCCACGTCGAGGCGTACGGACGGACCTGGCCGACCTTCGAGGGGATGTTCGAGCCGCTGGTCAGCGACATCCGCTTCGACGTCGACATCGTGTTCTCGTGGGTCGACGGCACCGATCTCGAGTTCCAGCGGGCCCGGGCCGCGCGGATGGCGAGCTACGTCGTCGGCGAAGGCGACGACGCCCCGGCACGGTTCCGCCAGATCGACGAGCTCAAGTACGCCCTGCGCAGCGTGTACATGTACGCGCCCTGGATCCGCCACATCTACATCGTCACCGACTCCCCGCGGCCGCGCTGGCTCGACGAGCACCCCGACGTGACTCTGGTGCGCAGCGAGGACCACTTCCGCGACCTCTCCGTGCTGCCGACCCACAACTCGCACGCCGTCGAGAGCCAGCTGCACCGGATCCCGGGTCTCGCCGAGCACTTCCTCTACTCCAACGACGACATGTTCTTCGGCCGCCCGGTCGACCCGTCGATCTTCTTCTCGCCCGGAGGCATCACCAAGTTCATCGAGGCGACCACGCGGATCGGCATGGGCGACTCCAACGCGACGCGCAGCGGCTTCGAGAACGCGGCCCGCGTCAACCGGCGCCTGCTCCGCGAGCGGTTCGGCGCGATGACGACCCGCCACCTCGAGCACGCCGCCACCCCGCTGCGCAAGAGCGTGATGGCCGAGCTCGAGGCCGAGTTCGAGCCCGAGTTCACCGCGACCGCGGCGAGCCGCTTCCGCTCGGCGGGCGATGTCTCGGTCACCAACTCGCTCTACCACTACTACGCGCTGATGACCGGGCGCGCGGTCGTGCAGGAGAACGCGGCCGTCAAGTACGTCGACACGACGATGCACCAGGGACTGAAGGACATGCGCAAGCTCCTGAAGAACCGCGGAGTCGACTTCTTCTGCCTCAACGACGGCAGCTTCCCCGAGATCTCGGCGGAGGCGCGCACGAGGGCCGTCATCGGTTTCCTTGAGGAGTACTACCCGATCCCGGCCCCCTGGGAGCGCGAAGACTGAGCAGCGGCCGGGCGATCGGGGGAGCCGTTCTCGGGCTGCTGCTCGGCCCGGCCGGCTCCCTCGTGTTCGTCGGAGTCGGAACGGCCGTCGCTCTCGCGGCGGCCCCGGGCTTCGCGGGTTTCCTGTTTTCGCGCGATCGGGACGGCCGCCGCTGACGCCGGCCGTCTGACCTGCTCCGTCTCGGTGCTGTGCGGGGCCCGATCGATGTGCAGGATCGGCTGGACGCCCCTGAGCGCCGAGTCTCGTGCGCGCTGACGTCCCTAAGCGCTGACGTCCCTAAGCGCTGACGCCCCTAAGCGCTGACGCCCACCGGCTCCACGACCGGCGGGTACAGCGCCTCATCGCGCTCGAGCGGAGCCGTCGGCGCCGGAGCGATCTCGACGCCGTGATCCGCGAGGATCCGCTGCGTCTCGTTCGCCGAGACGTACGACACCTCGGAGGAGGCGCCGACCGGCACCACCGAATGCAGCACTGTGCCCTCGTAGACGTGGATCAGGTTGAAGGCCTGCGCTCCGTTCCTGGCGCGGGTGCCGCCGACCGGCACGTTCAGGTCCTGCGTGTAGCAGGTGGCCGACGCGACCGAGACGGGGATGCCCGCGAACATGGCGGTCGAGGAGTAGTGCAGGTGCCCCGCGATGATGCTGCGGACGTCCGATCCCTCGAGTACCTCGGCCAGAGCCGACTGGTCGCGCAGCTCGACGAGCACCGAGAGGTCGAGCACGCTGGGGACCGGCGGATGGTGCATCGCCAGGATCGTGCCGTGCGGGGCCGGGCTCGCCAGCTCCTCCGCCAGCCAGTCGAGCTGAGCGCCCGAGATCTCCCCGTAGTGCGCGCCGGGGACGGTCGAGTCGAGCGCGATGACGCGCAGGCCGTTGACGTCGTGCACACGGTCCACCGGCTGCGTGGTGGGCAGCTGATCGAGGAGCCCGGCGCGGAACGCCCCGCGGTCGTCGTGGTTGCCCATCACCCAGATCACCTCGGCGCCGAGGCGGGCGGCGGCCGGCTCGACGACTGCGCGGAGCTTCGCGTACGCCTCCGGCTCGCCCTTGTCGGCCAGGTCTCCCGTGATGACGATCGCCTCCGGTCGGCCGCCCGATTCCTCGAGCTCGTCGAACAGCAGACGCAGTTGCGCCTCGCTGTCGACGTCGGAGCCGTAGAGACCGCCGTCGCCGGCGATGAAGTGGGTGTCGCTGAGGTGCAGGACGAAGTGGTGGGGCCGGGGGTACTCGGCCTGACGGAGGGACATGATCCTCGGGTTCCGCGATCGGTGGGGCCGGGTGGGGACCCGGCGTCGGCATGTGCGCACTGTCTCAGCGGAGGCGGCCCCGCTGCGAATCAGTCCATCATTGCGGGGTGAACGCACGGCCAACACAGACTGGCGCGTGATCGAACGGTTCTCCCAGCTTGCTCGGCGCTGCTCTCAGAGTCGGACGAGCAGCCGGGCGTAGAAGTCGATGGCCCGCTCGAACTGGTCGACCTCGATCGACTCGTCCGCCCCGTGGATCCCGAGCTGCTGCCGCGGGCTGATCTCGAAGGGGATGAAGCGGTAGACGCCATCGCTGATCGCATGGAAGTGGCGGGCGTCGCTTCCGCCCGTCTGCACGTACGGCGCGACGATCGCGTCGGGGAACGACTCCTGGACGACCTGGCGCAGGACGTCGTACGGCCCGCCGTCCCCTGGCTCGCCGGTGGGCGAGACGGGCGAGGGCTCGTGCGCCACCCTGACCGCGACCTCGACCTCGGGATCGTCGATGACGGCCCGGACGCGCTCGACCACTCCCGCGACGGTGCCGCCGGGGTTGATCCGCACGTTGGCGGTGGCGCTCGCACTGGAGGCGAGGACGTTCGCGCCGGTGCTGCCGCGCAGCTCGGTGATCGCGACGGTGGTGCGCAGCATCGCCGCCGAACGGTTGGAGTGGGCGGCGAGGGCGCCGATGACGGCGTCCGGGTGCTCGTGGGGGTGGGCGTACCAGACGGCGTGGGCCGCGTCCGCGTGGTCCGCGGCGGCCCGAACGAGCTCGGCGATGGGCTCGGGGAGGGTCGAGGGGAACGGGTTCTCGGTGAGCCGGTGGATCGCGCGGGCGAGGCGCTGGGTGGCCAGGAGCCCGGGAGGCGGCGGCGGTGCGGACGCGTGGCCCCCGACGTCGCGGCAGGTCAGCTCGAGGTTCATGATGCCGCGCTCGGTCACGCCGATCACCGCGAGGGGGGTCGTGACCCCCGGCAGGATCCCGCGCCGGACGTTCCCGCCCTCGTCGAGCACGAACCGCGGTCGGACGCCCCGGGCCGCCAGGAGGGCGACCACCGAGGGTGCGCCGTCGCCGGCGGTCTCCTCGTTGTGGGTCGAGAGGAGGTAGACGTCGTGCCGGGGCCGCTCACCGCGCAGCACCGCGGCCTCGACGGCCTCGAGCAGCGCGACCAGGGAACCCTTGTCGTCCAGCGTTCCGCGGCCGACCACGGACGTGCGGCCGTCCGCGCCGACCACAGTGGCGGCCGCGAACGGCTCGCTCGACCACTCCGACGGCGTGACGCTGACCACGTCGTAGTGCGCCATCAGCACGGCGGGCTCTCCCGGCTCCTCGCCGCGCCAGTGCCAGAGCAGCGAGTGCCCGGCGACGCTCTCGAACTCCAGAGCCTCGTGCAGCGCCGGGTAGAGCTCGGCGACGAGCCGGCGGAACTCGTCGAAGCGGCGCCACTCGGTGACCGTCTCGTCGGAGTGGGAGACGGTGTCGACGCGCAGCAGGGCCTGGAAGCGCTCGAGCGCGGTCGTCGTCACCGGGCTAGCCTACGACGGCGGTGCCGGCCCCCGGTCCGCGGGAGCGGAGGTGCGCGATGGGACTGCCCGAGGTGTGCGTCGTCTACGTCCTCCGCGAGGGTCCGCGGGGCACGGAGGTGCTGCTCGGCCGGAAGCGCCGCGGCCTCGGCGAGGGCCGCGTGGTCGCCCCCGGCGGCAAGCTCGAGCCGGGGGAGTCGCCGGTCGACGCTGCCGTCCGCGAGCTGCACGAGGAGTCAGGGCTCGTCGCCCGCGCGGCCGACCTGGAGCCGCGCGGCGTGCTCGACTACTCCTTCCCCCACCGGCCGGCGTGGAGTCAGCGCTCGCACGTCTTCCTCTGCCGCCGCTTCGACGGCCGGGTGACGGAGTCGAGCGAGCTCGCGGCCGACTTCATCGCCGTCGAACAGGTGCCGTTCGAGCGGATGTGGGACGACGCCCGCCTCTGGCTGCCTGACGTGCTGCGAGGCGGGGGGCCGGTGCGCCTCCGGGTCGAGTTCGGCGCCGACCTCGCGAGCGTGGCCTCCTGGAGCCCGGCGACCGCTCAGACGAACGTGCCTGCGACGAGCAGCGCCAGGAGCGAGATCACCGAGGCGATCGAGAGCGTCAGCGAGTAGGCCGTGAGCGTTCCGCGGACGGTGAGCCCGAGCACGGACTTGAACAGCCAGAACGCGTTGGCGTTGACCATGCCGAGGAAGAGCGCGCCGGAACCGGCGGCCAGCGCGATCAGCGCCGGGTTGACGTCGAGCACAGGGATGAGCGGGGCGACGATGCCCACTGCGGTGATCGCGGCCGTCGAGACGGAGCCGATCGCCGCATGCAGCACGGCGGCGACGACCCAGGTGAGCAGGATCGGCGAGAGGGCGCGCCCGTCGAACGCCCCGGCGAGCGCATCGCCGACCCCGGTGCCTCCGACCACCGCGGCGAGGCTGCCGCTCACTCCGGTCAGGACGACGATCGGACCGCTGCGCGTCAGCGCTGCGCCGAGCGCCGTCGCCACGGCGCCCTTCGGGAGCGCCACGAGCGCTGTCGCGTAGGCCAGCACCAGGCCTGCCAGCAGTGCGATGTGGGCGTCGCCGAGGAACCGCAGGAGCGGGACGTCGAGCTCGGCCAGCTGGGTGAGCGAGTTCGCGGCGATCAGCACGATGGTGAGGGCGATCGGAGCGACGGCCAGCGCGAGCGGGACCCGCCGCGTCGCGACCGCCGCGCCTCCGGAGACCACGCGCGTCCCGTCCGCCTCGTGCTCGGGAGACGGCCCTGAGACGGCCCCGCCCTCGAGATCGCGCTCGTCCCGCCAGCCGCCGCGCTTCACCAGGGCGCTGTACACCAGCACGGTCAGCACGATGGTGACGATGCCCAGCGGCGCGCCGACGGCGACCATCGACGGCAGGGGAGCGCCCGCGATGCCCGCCGTGGCCAGCGCCGCGGCACCGGGGACGACGAACACCACGCCCACGATCATCCCGACGATGGAGGAGCCGGCCAGCAGGCCGTACCCTCCGGCGCCGAGCCCCCGCGAGGCCAGGCGGGTCAGCGGTGCGCTCATCACGACGAGCACGTCGGAGTAGATCGAGGGGAAGGCGACACCGAGGGTCAGCGCGTACGCGAGAGGGAGCGCGCGGCGGCCGAAGCGCGCCACGAGCCAGCGGGCGAGCAGCGGAGCGACGCCCAGCGCCTCCAGGAGCGACCCGAGCAGCAGGCCGAGCGCGATCAGCAGGCCGATGTCGCCGAGGACCGCGCCGAAGCCGGACGTCATCGCCGTCACCGTCCCCTCGCCGCCCTGCCCCGAGACGAGGCCGAGCCCGAGAGCCGAGACGAGCAGGGCGATCACCGGCTCGACCTTCAGGACGACGACCAGGACCACGACGGCCACGATCGTGAGCAGGATGAGGAGCACGGGCCAGTAGTCGATCATGGGCTGTCCTTCTGTCGAGGAGCGGGAGGGCGCGGCAGGAGAATCGCCGCCAGCCGTCCGGCGTCGGCCGTGGTGCGCCGTCGAGAGGACGATCGGGCTGATCCGCGGCTCCTGGAGAACGTCGCGGAGATGCGGCGCGTCAGCGGAACATACCGATCTCCGGCACCGCGCTCGGGTCCCGACGTCTTGTTTCGTCATCCCCCGTCGCGAACCCTCGGGCGGGATGCGCGCCGTGCTACTTTCGCCGGGCAGACGTCCTCGGGGGGAGGACGCAGCCGCTCCTCTCCTCCGTCGTCGTCGGCGTCCGGATGGCCTTCGCGCCCTCCGCTCCGCCAGGCGTCCTCCGTGGGACGCCGCCGTCAGCGGACCACCCCGACAGCGACGCGATCCGGCCCCGCCCGGACGCGCCCGAGCGCAGCAGGAGCACCACCCATGACGGCACAGATCATCGACGCGACCGATCTCGACGAGCTCCGGCGCATCGGGCAGGAGCTCCGCGAGGGCGCGACCGTCATCGCGCAGACCGACACCAACTACGGCGTGTTCGCCAGCCCCTTCTCGCGCAGCGCCTGCTCCCGCCTCTACGACATGAAGAAGCGCGACGGCGCGAAGCCGCTCACCCTCTTCGTGTCCGCGCCCCGCGACTGGGCGACCTGGGCCTTCGCCCCGGAGACGGCCGACATGGATGCTGTGGTCGCGGCCTTCTGGCCGGGGCCGCTCAATGTGATCCTGCGCAGGAAGCCCGTCGTCCCGGACTGGGTCACCTCGGGCCAGGACACGGTGTCGGTCGTGCACAACCTCAGCGCCCCGATCAACCTCCTCTCGATCTTCTCGGGGCTGCCCCTCGCCGCGACGTCGGCCAACATCAGCGGTACGGTGTCGACCGGCCTCGTCGACTTCGACCTCGCCGCGGAGCATCTCGGCGGCGACAGCGACTACCTCATCCGCAGCGCCACCGCGCCCGATTCGACGATGAGCAGCACGATCCTCTCCCTCGTCGGCGGGGCGTCGATCGTGCGCCAGGGCGATCTCGGCGCCGAGGCGCTCCGTGTCGTCGTGCCCTCCCTTGTCTGAGGGCGGGCGCGCGGACGTCGTGCGCGAAGGGAGTGCCGCGGCTCTGATCACGGTCTACCGGATCGTTTCGCGTGCCTACTTCCACCTGCCCGTGGTCGCGGTGTTCCTGCTGGCGCGCGGCTACCCGATCCTGGCCGTGGCACTGCTGCTCGCGCTCTACGGGGTCGTGGCGGCGCTCGCCGACGGCCCGCTCTCGCCGCTCACGCGCCGCCTGTCCTCGGCGGGCGCGCTCGTCGTCGGTGAGGGAGTGAAGGCGCTGGGCCTCGTGGTGATCGTGCTGGACGCCGATCCGGTGGCCGTCGTGATCAGCCAGCTGCTCGCCGGCGGCGGCTTCGCGCTGACGGCGGGGCGCGACGCAGCGCTGGCCTCCTCGCTGCGCGCGGGGGCCGATGCCCGCCGCCAGGAGACGGCGGTGCAGAGCGGGATGTTCCTCGCCTCCTTCGGGGCCGGAGTGATCGGAGCGGCCTCGCTCGCGCTGTGGGACCGGCTGCCGTTCCTCCTCAGCGCGCTGGTGTCGTGCGCCGCGCTGGCCGTGGTGCTCCTCGCACGCCTGCCGCTCGGTGCTGGAGCCTCCACGGGAACGCGGGCGCGCGCCGTGCGACCGGCCGTCCTGCCCGCGGCGGTGCGCTTCTGGTCCCTGTACTACTCCGTGAACCGCGCCGTCCTGCTCGCCGCCTACACCTTCGTGGTGCCGCTGCTGCTCTTCCAGGAGCTGCGGCTGTCGCTCCCCGCGTTCGGCCTGGTGCTGGGCCTCTACACGCTCGCCGGCCTCGCCGCCGCCCGGCTCTCACCGATCATCGCCGGCACGCCCCTGGTGTTCCAGCTGACGGCGCTCACTCAGGTGCTGGGCCTCGCCCTGACCACCCTCGGCGTCCTCGGGGCTGCGATCGCCGGCCTCGCCCTGCTCGGGATCGCGGGCGGCTTCGTGCGGCCCGCGACGATGATCGCCCTGGCGCCCGCGATGAACGGGCTGGAGGACGGCGCCCGGGTCGCGGTGATGCGCGGGCTGGAGCGCAACCAGGGGATCCTCCAGGCTGTCCTGCTCGTCGGCGCCGGGATCCTCGTCCCTCTCACGGGAGGGACCGCGCCGACCCTCGTCGTCCTCGTCGTCCTCGCGATCCTCGCGCAGACGATCGGGGCCGTCTCGATGCGACGACAGGAAAGGAGGGCCGTCCCCGCGGAAGCGGAGTGACCGAGGAAGACCGGGACGAGCCCGCCGGCGGCGTCCCTCATCCACGTGCAAGGAGTGAAGCAATGCAGCCCATCTACACGTTCTCCGATTCCGACAGGTCGACCCTCCAGCAGTCGCTGCTGGCGATCGCCATCGACCCCTACAAGGACTACAACCCCTTCCGCGACGCGATCGCCGCGCTGATCGACAGCGGTGACGTCCCGCAGGGCTTCGTCGACGCGCTCGCTCGCGTCCGGCGCGAGCGCGACGAGAAGATCAGCTACGCGCACCTGATCTCGAACAACCCGGTCGACGACGAGATCCCCTGGCTCGACCAGGACGATGCGCTCGAGGACAAGTACCGCAAGAAGCTGACCTTCGTCGGCGAGGGCCTGCTCGAGCTGCAGTCGCAGTACCTCGGCTCGCCGCTGCTGGCCTACGCCACCCGCAACAACGGCGACTTCTTCCAGGACGTCTACGCCGACAACCGCTTCTCGAACACGCAGACGCAGAAGACCGACGGCGAGCTCTACTGGCACAACGAGCGGACGGCGCACCCGGTGCGCGCCGACTTCATCTCGCTCCTGGGCCTGCGCACGCCCGAGACCGACCTCGTCTACACGAAGTACGTCGACGGCCGCGAGATCCTGCGCTTCATCTCGACCGAGAACCAGGCGCTCCTGCGCGAAGCGGTCTACATCACCCCGTTCGACGAGCTCTCGCGGGCGCAGAACAAGAACCAGATCGTGTCGGACCAGCACGCTCTGCTCGAGAACGAGCACAGCTTCCGCTACTACGACACCCGGACGGTGCCGGCCGATCCGGACGACCTGCCGCACCTGTGGGCGCTGTGGCAGTTCCGCGACGCGCTCTCGAAGGTCAGCGAGCAGTACCACCGCATCCGCGACGCGGACCTGCTGATCATCGCGAACCAGGACGGCCTGCACAGCCGCCAGCTCGTCGACGTCCAGGACCGCGAGAAGACCCGTTTCCGCTGGCTGCTGAAGACGTACTCGTTCCGCGACGCGGCGACGTCCGACCGGCACTCCGACTACTGGCTCGACGGCGTCCGCGGCCGAGTCACGGACTGAGACAAGAAAAGAGGAGAACGACATGACCGATCTGACGAGGAACACCCCTCCGCACCCGCTCGACTTCCTGCCCGCCGTGGCGCCGCTGGAGGTGTCCAGCGACGAGGTGGCCGACGGCGAGCGGCTCGCCGAGGCCCAGGGCAGCGGCGACACCAGTCCGTCCCTGCGCTGGAGCGCCGGCCCCGAAGGGACGCAGTCGTACGCCGTCACCGTCTTCGACCCCGATGCGCCGACCCTCGGCGGCATCCACCACTGGGTCCTGGTCGACATCCCGAAGGAGGTCACCGAGCTGTCCGCCGGCTCGACGGACGTGGGACGCCCGGCGCTCAACGACCTCGGGTCGCTCGCCTACGCCGGTGCGGCGCCGCCGCCCGGTGACCGCCCGCACCGGTACCTCTTCACGGTGCACGCGCTCGGAGTGCCGACGCTGCCGGTCGACGAGTCGACGCCGGCCTCGCTGGTCGGCTTCCACCTGACTGTCAACACGCTCGCGCGCGGCTCGCTCACGGCGCTCGCCTGAGTCTTCCCGTCGACGCACGAGAGGCGGGCGGGCGCGCACCGGGCCCCGGAGTCGATCCGGGAGCCCGGCGCGCGCCCGTCCGCGGCGTCGCACCCGGAGGGGAGGGGAGGCCATCCGCTAGGCTTCCGCTCGGCCGGGGCCCCCGCCCATGGCGTCTCTGGACACCACGAAAGGGAAAGAATGACCAGCACGACGGTGATCGAATGGCGCGAGCAGGCTCCTGAGGAGGCGGTGGACGCGCTGTCCGCTCCCGGTGGGCTGGTCGTCTGCGCGACCAAGGTCGGCTACATCCTGATGACGACCGACGGAGCGGGCCTCGAGCGCAAGTTCTCGGCCAAGCAGCGCAACCGCAACAAGCCCGGCGTCGTGCTCTGTTCCAGCATCGAGCAGCTGACCGAGCTCGCCGAGCTGAACGACGAGATCCTCGCCTTCTACCAGAAGCACTGGGACGAGGACATCCTCCTCGGCTGCATCCTCCCGTGGAAGGAGTCCGCGGTCGACATGATCGACGAGGACGCCCGTGAGCTGGTCCGCGACAAGCGCGGCACGAGCTGCTTCGTCATCCGCTTCGGCCGCCCCGCCGAGCAGCTGGTCACCCTGCTCTGGGAGCGCGACCGGACCCTCAGCTTCGCCAGCTCCGCCAACCCTTCGGGAGTGGGCAACCGTGGTCGGGTCGCCAACATCGGCGAGCGGATCGAGAACGAGGCCGACGTGATCGTCGCCGCCGACGGCTACGTGGCCTCCATCCAGCCCGGCAAGGACGAGGACTCGCGCCACGAGCAGGGCGTGATGGTGTCGCTCGTCGACGCCTCCGGAACCCTCATCCCCGAGCAGCGCGGCGAGCGCTCGATCACCCCGGGCCCCGTGCTCATCCGCCGCGGCCTCGACTACGAGCGCATCATGCTGAACCTGGCCGAGCACTTCAACTCCTGGGACTACCGCCAGGGCGAGTACTACTGATCGATCGTCGACCGGAATCCGGTTGTCATCGGGAACGGTGCGTACGCGGCCGTGGCGCCCGCTCATCGGTAGAAGTTCGCCGACGAGCCGACAACCCGTCGAGGATTCCGTGATCGAACCATCCGAGAACGCGGAGCCCCAGGTGCTGCGCGTTCTCGGGTGGGCCGCGGCCGTGTCCCTCCTCCCCGTCGGCGTGACGTCGGCGCTGGCGGGAGTCGGCGCGCTCGTGGCCCCCGACTTCGCCTCGCTCTTCCTCTTCTTCGCGGCGGTCGGGCTCATTCCTGGAGCGCTCGTCTTCGTCCTCCCGAGTGCGGCGCTGGGGCTTCGGCGATCGACGTCGACGCAGCCGCTCGCTCCGGCCCTCCTCCTGCTTCCGGCCTGGCTGGCGACTCTCCTCGTGGTGTCGCCTTCGATGGCGCTCGTGGTCGGTCTGTTCGATGGGCGGCTGAGCGCGAGCAGTGTCCTGCAGGCGGTCGCCCCGGGCCCGGCGGTCCTCGTCGCCGTCCTGCCGACGGTCTTCGATCTGGGCCTGTCGGTGCTGCTTCTCGCGCTCGGGCGACGGCGGCTCCACCGATCCGGTGAGCGCTGGCACGAAGAGCGGGCGCCCGGGTGGGACGAGTGATCCTGGGCGAGTCCCGCCGTCAGAGCTCCAGCACGTCTCCCGGCTCGAGGGCGTGGTACTCGCCGCCGCCTTCGCGGACGGCCCAGGCCAGCCGGTCGTGGCTGAGCGAGCGCCCGGCCTCCGAGAGCACCTGCTCGTGGGTCGCGAAGGCGTGGCGCGGAGCGAGCTCGAGCACGTAATCCATCACCTCGGCGATCTTCATCCACGGTGCACCCGCGGGCGCCGCGAGGACCTCGATGTCGACGCCCTCCGGCACCGTGAACGAGTCGCCGGCGTAGTAGACGCGGCCGTTCACCAGGACGCCCACGTTGTCGATCACGGGGATGCTGCGGTGGATCACCGCGTGACGGGAGCCGAAGAAGCGCAGCTCGAACGGGCCGACCGTCACGACGTCGCCGTCGGCGACCGTCTCGACGTCGAAGCGCTCGGCCGCGGCGGCGACCCCGGCCGGGCCGAGGATCCGGAGCGACGGAGCCGCGTCGCGCAGGCGCCGCAGCTGCTCCGGAGTCCAGTGGTCGGCGTGCTCGTGCGTGATCACCACGGCGACGGTCCCGGCCGTCCCCTCGACGGGTCGCGTGAAGGAGCCGGGGTCGACGACGAGCCGGGCGCCGCCCTCCTCGATCAGGACGGTCGCGTGCTCGAGTTTCGTCAGTCTCATGGAACGAGCCAAGCGCGTCGACGGGCATGGAGCAAGGGCCGTGGGTCGCGGGGACCCCGATGCGGCCCCGCTCGATTTGCACCGACGCGGAGGCATATGCCACACTCTTCGAGTTGCAAAAACGCGGCCCCATCGTTTAGCGGCCTAGGACGTCGCCCTCTCACGGCGGTAACGCGGGTTCAAATCCCGCTGGGGTCACCACGGCAACACGAGAAGAACCCCCGGTCATACCCGGGGGTTCTTCTCGTTTAACGCTGCGGCCGGGCGGCGTCGCTCGGAGTCGGTCCTCCCGCGTGCACGCTCCGCCGCGCCTCGTGTCGGCGATAGGATCGCATCCGCGCACGGAGGTACCGCGCGGTCCCGCCGGTGCATCGGCGCCGGGAGTCGCGAGCCGGCCCGGGTGCCTGCCGTGACTCGAGAGCCGATCCCCGGAACGGTCCGCCGGCTCCCTCCCGCATCCTCGAAAGGCTCCCATGCTCGATCTGCCCGTCTGGTTCGTGATCGGCTCGTTCGTCGTGCTGAGCCTGGTCCTCGCCGCCGACCTGCTCCTGGTCTACAAGCGCCCGCACGTGCCGAGTCTGAAGGAGTCGGGCCTCTGGGTCGGCTTCTACGTCGCGCTGGCACTGGTGTTCGCCCTGCTGATGCTGATCCTGGGCGGCGGGGAGCTCGCGGGCCAGTTCGTCGCGGGCTGGCTGACCGAGTACAGCCTCTCGGTCGACAACCTGTTCGTGTTCGTCATCATCATGGGCCGCTTCGCGGTGCCGGCGAAGCTGCAGCAGGAGGTGCTGATGGTGGGCATCATCATCGCGCTGATCTTCCGCGGTGTGTTCATCCTGCTAGGTGCTCAGCTCATCGAGAGCTTCAGCTGGATCTTCTACCTCTTCGGCGCGTTCCTGGTCTACACGGCCTGGAACCAGGCGTTCGGCAAGGAGGACGAGGACGGCGGCACCGACAACCTGCTGATCCGCCTCCTGCGCCGCTGAGTCAGGATCGCGGACTCGTTCGACGGCTCGAAGATCCGCACGACGATCGACGGCACCCGCTACTTCACGCCGATGCTCATCGTGTTCCTGGCCATCGGCTCCACCGACCTGCTCTTCGCGCTCGACTCGATCCCGGCCATCTTCGGCATCACCGAGAGCCCGTTCATCGTCTTCACCGCGAACATCTTCGCCCTGATGGGGCTGCGCCAGCTCTACTTCCTCCTCGGCGGTCTGATCGACAAGCTGGAGTACCTCAAGTACGGCATCGCGTTCATCCTCGCGTTCATCGGGGTGAAGCTCGTGCTGCACGCCCTGCATGAGAACGACCTGCCGTTCCTCAACGGCGGTGAGCCGGTCCCGGTCTGGGACATCGACACGATCACCTCGCTGGTCGTCATCGTCCTCAGCATGACTGTCGCGACCCTGGCGAGCCTCGCGAAGATGCGGCGCGAGCACCGGCACATCGAGCTGCACGACGGGCACCCGGAGGTCGTCTCCGACGACGCGCGGGCCGCCTCCGAGGAGAAGTGAGCCGCCGATGAGTACGACCGTCCTCGATCTGCCCCAGGGTGTGCTGCGCCTCTCCGTGAGCAGCAGCACCGATGTCGGATCCGTCCGCCGCGTCAACGAGGACGCCCTGCTCGCGGAGGACGTCCTCCTCGCCGTCGCCGACGGCATGGGTGGGCACGCCCGGGGCGACCTGGCCAGCGCCGCCGCCGTCGACGCTCTGCGCGCCCACCGCTCCGCAGGCATCGGCCCGGTCGACGCCGTGTTCGAGCTCGTCGAATCCGCGAACTCGGCGGTCCGTGGACTCGATGTCGGCGGCGCGCTCTGCGGAACCACCCTCACCGGGTTGACGCTGGTCCGCCCCGATCCGCGCGGACCGGTGCGCTGGGCACTGTTCAACGTGGGCGACTCCCGAGTCTACCGCTGGGACGGGGCTGGGCTGGAGCAGCTCACCGTCGACCACTCCGCCGTCCAGGAGCTGGTCTCGGCGGGACTCCTCAGCAGGGAGTCCGCGGAGTCGCATCCCGACCGCAACATCGTGACCCGTGCCCTCGGCGCCGACGACGAGGTCGAGACCGACGTGTGGACGCTGCCCGTCGTTCCGCGCGCCAGCTACCTGCTCTGCTCCGACGGTCTCACCAAGGAGCTCTCGGACGAGCGGATCGCCGGGTTCTTCGCGCGCCGCGACGCCGGAGAGGTCGAGGCGGCCGATCTGGCATCTGTGCTCGTGCGCGCCGCGGTCGACGCGGGAGGACGCGACAACGTGAGTGTCGTCATCGCCGACGCGGTCCTCGAGCCGCGCGCCTGACGCGGGCGACTCCGCGCCGCCCCGCCCGTGGTCGGGCGGTGACGCGGTGCTATTCTCGGTCCATGCTGAGCGGGCTGAACCTCCTTCCGTGCCGCGACGAGACCTCGATCTGACCGGCCTCTCTCGTCGCGGTGCCTCGCCTGGCCGAGCAGCGACTCCCGAGGAGGAGAAGGAACCGTCATGACCGACAGCTCGAACGGCGCCGCCGAGACCGATCCGGGCTCCGGCGCCCCCGCGCAGCGACCTCGCACTCTGGCCGAGAAGGTCTGGGACGACCATGTCGTGGTCAAGGGCGAGGGTGGGGCACCCGATCTGATCTACATCGACCTGCACCTCCTGCACGAGGTGACGAGCCCCCAGCCGTTCGACGGGCTGCGCGCCGCGGGTCGTCCGCTCCGCCGCCCCGATCTCACGATCGCCACGGAGGACCACAACACCCCGACGCTCGAGATCGGCCGCCCGATCCAGGACCCCATCAGTCGCACGCAGATCGAGGCCCTGCGCCGCAACGCCGCCGAATTCGGTGTGCGCCTGCACTCGCTCGGCGACGTCGAGCAGGGCATCGTCCACGTCGTCGGACCGCAGCTGGGCCTGACGATGCCCGGAGTCACGGTGGTCTGCGGCGACTCGCACACCTCGACGCACGGAGCGTTCGGCGCGATCGCCTTCGGCATCGGCACCAGCGAGGTCGAGCACGTGATGGCGACGCAGACCCTCCCGTTGAAGCCCTTCAAGACGATGGCGATCACGGTCGAGGGAACGCTGAAGGAGGGCGTCACGGCGAAGGACATCATCCTCGCCGTCATCGCCCGGATCGGCACCGGGGGCGGGCAGGGCTACATCCTCGAGTACCGCGGCTCGGCGATCCGCGCGCTCTCAATGGAGGGTCGGATGACGATCTGCAACATGTCCATCGAGGCCGGTGCCCGCGCCGGCATGGTCGCTCCCGACGAGACCACCTTCTCCTACCTCAAGGGCCGTCCGCACGCTCCGGCCGGCGACGACTGGGACGCGGCCCTCCAGTACTGGCGGACGCTGCCGACCGATGAGGGCGCCGTCTTCGACGCCGAGGTCGTCATCGACGCCGACGATCTCGAGCCCTTCGTCACGTGGGGGACCAACCCCGGCCAGGGCGTCTCGCTCTCGCAGGCCGTCCCGGATCCCGGCTCGCTGCTCGACCCCAACGAGCGCGCGAGCGCGCTCCGAGCCCTGGAGTACATGGACCTCTCGCCGGGCACGCCGATGAAGGAGATCCCGGTCGACGTGGTCTTCATGGGTTCGTGCACCAACTCCCGGATCGAGGATCTACGGGCCTTCGCGGCGATCATCGAGGGGCGCACCAAGCACCCGGTGTCCGCGTGATGGTCGTCCCCGGATCTGCGCGCGTGCGGCTCGAGGCCGAGGCAGAGGGTCTCGACAGGATCGTCACCGCGTTCGGCGCGGAGTGGCGCTTCGCCGGCTGCTCGATGTGCCTGGGGATGAACACCGACCAGCTCGTCGAGGGCGAGCGCGTCGCGTCGACGTCGAACCGCAACTTCGAGGGCAGGCAGGGCAAGGGCGCGAAGACCCACCTCGTCTCGCCGCTGGTCGCCGCGGCGACGGCCGTGCGCGGCACCCTCTCCAGCCCCTCCGATCTGGAGCCCTCCCGCGAACCGGTGGGGGTCTGACCGTGCAGAAGTTCGAGACCGTCACCGCGCTCGCGGCACCGCTGAAGCGCAGCAACGTCGACACCGACCAGATCCTCCCCGGCGTCTACCTCCGCCGCATCACGAAGACCGGCTTCGAGGACGCCCTCTTCCACGGCTGGCGCCAGGAGGAGGACTTCGTCCTCAACCAGGAGCGCTATCGCGGTGCGGGGATCCTCGTGGCCGGCGCGGACTTCGGCATCGGCTCAAGCCGCGAGCACGCGGTCTGGGCACTGCGCGACTTCGGGTTCCGCGTCGTGATCTCGCCGCGCTTCGGCGACATCTTCCGCGGCAACGCCGGGAAGCAGGGTCTGCTCGCCGCCGTTGTCGCAGAGGCCGACGTGGAGCGCCTGTGGGAGATCATCGAGCGCACCCCGGGAATAGAACCGACGGTGGATCTGGTTGCGCGTACGGTCACAGCCGGTGGCGAGACCTTCCCCTTCGAGATCGACGACTACACTCGATGGCGCCTGATCGAAGGCCTGGACGACATCGGCCTGACACTGCGCGATGAAGCGCGCATATCCGAATTCGAGACCCGTCGCGAGAGCTGGCGGCCCAAGACATTGCCGGTGACATAGCGTGAACACACTTCTTCAGGACGCCAAGGCGGCAGGAGCCCGCATGGGGATGACCACCGAGCGGATCACGATCAACGGCGGCCGTCCGCTGAAGGGTCGGATCGAGCTCAAGGGGGCGAAGAACCTCGTCACCAAGGCGATGGTCGCGGCGCTCCTGGGTGAGGGCGCCTCCACCCTGCGCGATGTCCCCGACATTAGCGACGTCCGCGTCGTGAAGGGGCTCCTCGAGGTCCACGGCGTCAAGGTGAAGCAGGGCGCCGAGGTGGGCGAGCTGATCCTCGACCCCTCCAACGTGGAGTCGGCGCACTTCGCGGACATCGACGCGCACGCCGGCTCGAGCCGCATCCCGATCCTGTTCTGCGGCCCTCTGCTGCACCGCCTGGGTGAGGCGTTCATCCCGGATCTCGGCGGCTGCCGGATCGGTGACCGTCCGATCGACTACCACCTCGAGGTCCTGCGCAACTTCGGCGCCGTCGTCGAGAAGCTCCCCTCCGGCATCCGGATGTCGGCCCCCGAGGGGCTGCACGGAGCCAAGGTGTCGCTGCCGTACCCGAGCGTCGGAGCGACCGAGCAGGTCCTGCTCACCGCGGTCCGCGCCTCCGGCATCACCGAGCTCTCGGGAGCGGCGATCGAGCCCGAGATCATGGATCTCATCAACATCCTGCAGAAGATGGGCGCCATCATCTCGGTCGACACCGACCGGGTCATCCGGATCGAGGGAGTGGATCGTCTCACCGGCTACACCCACCGCGCTCTCTTCGACCGCAACGAGGCCGCTTCCTGGGCCGCAGCGGCGCTGGCCACCGACGGCGACATCTTCGTGGGCGGCGCCCGCCAGCAGGAGATGACGACGTTCCTCAACGTCTTCCGCAAGGTCGGCGGTGCGTTCGAGATCGCCGAGGACGGCATCCGCTTCTACCACCCCGGCGGCGAACTCAAGCCGGTCATCATCGAGACCGACGTCCACCCCGGCTTCATGACCGACTGGCAGCAGCCGCTCGTCGTCGCCCTCACCCGCGCGAAGGGCGTCTCGATCGTGCACGAGACCGTGTACGAGCAGCGCTTCGGATTCGTCGATGCGCTCGTCGAGATGGGCGCCACCATCCAGATCCACCGCGAGTGCCTCGGCGGGCAGGCCTGCCGCTTCGGTCAGCGCAACTTCATGCACTCGGCCGTCATCTCAGGGCCGTCGAAGCTGCACGGGGCCGACATCGTCGTGCCCGACCTCCGCGGCGGCTTCTCGCACCTGATCGCGGCGCTCTCCGCGGAGGGCACGTCCACGGTCTCCAACGTCGGCATCATCAGCCGCGGCTACGAGGACTTCCTCACGAAGCTGGAGCTGCTCGGCGCTGACTTCTCGCTCGACGCCTGAGCGAGGGGTCCCTCGCCGGCCCCGGGCGTGGGGGACGGGCGACGCGACCGGGGGTGCGAGGATGGGCGGGTGTCTGAACGAAGCCGTCCGTCCATCTTCTGGTTCCTCGCGGCGGTGGTGATCCCCGTGATGACCGCCTCGGTCGACCTCCGCATCCGCGACGGTCACAAGGTGCCGAGCACCGGCGCGTTCGTGTTCGCGCCCAACCACTACAGCGAGATCGATCCGATCATCACCGGCTGGACGCTCTGGCGCTCTGGCCGGGCGCCGCGGTTCCTCGCCAAAGCCTCGCTGTTCCGGGTCCCCGTCCTGGGAGCGATCCTGCGCGGATCCGGCCAGATCCCCGTCGAGCGCTCCGGCTCCGTCCGCGGCAGCGAGCCGCTGAAATCGGCGAAGGAGCTGGTCGACCAGGGCGGCTCGGTCATCATCTACCCCGAAGGCACCCTCACCCGTGATCCCGAGCTGTGGCCCATGCGCGGCAAGACCGGTGCCGTCCGGATGGCGCTGCAGTACGGACTCCCGGTCGTCCCTGTGGCGCACTGGGGCACGCAGCAGCTCATGGGGCGCTACTCCAAGCGGATCACGCTGTTCCGCCGCAAGCGCGTCGACGTACTGGTCGGCGACCCCGTCGATCTCTCCGCCTTCCGCGGGCGCAGCCTCGACTCCGCGACCCTCAACGAGGCCTCTGCGGTCGTGATGGCGGCCATCACCGGTCTACTCGAGGAATTGCGTGGCGAGAGAGCGCCCGAGAAGCGCTGGAATCCGGCCGACCACGACCAGAAGGGCACGGGACGCTTTGAGCAGTAGAAGCCAGAGGACGCCGATCCCGGTCCCTCGCCGCGTCGCCGTCCTAGGAGCGGGGAGCTGGGGGACGACGTTCGCCAAGATCCTCGCCGACGGCGGCTCCGAGGTGGTGATGTGGGCCCGCCGGGCCGAGCTCGCGCGCGAGATCACCGAGGCCAAGCGCAACAGCGACTACCTCCCCGGCATCAACCTGCCGCGCAGCATCCGAGCGACCCCCCGCATCGAGGAGGCGCTCGAGGGCGCGGACCACGTCTACCTGTCGATCCCGTCGCAGTCGCTCCGCGGCAACCTCGAGGCGATCACGCCATTCCTCACCGAGCGGACCGTGCTGGTGAGCCTGATGAAGGGCGTCGAGAAGGGCACCGGGCAGCGGATGAGCGAGGTGATCGCGCAGATGCTGCCGATCTCGCCCGATCGCATCGCCGTCGCCTCCGGACCCAACCTCGCCCTCGAGATCGCGAAGGAGCAGCCGACCGCGGCGGTCATCGCCTCCGAGAGCCTCGTCACGGCGCAGGAGGTGGCCCTCGCCGCCACCAACCGCTACTTCCGCTCGTACGTGAACACCGATGTGATCGGCACCGAGTTCGGCGGAGTGCTGAAGAACCTGATCGCGGTCGCGATCGGCATCGTCGACGGCGTGGGCTACGGCGAGAACACGAAGGCCTCGATCATCACGCGAGGCCTCGCCGAGATGACCGACTTCGCGGTCGCGTACGGCGGACGGCCCGAGACGATGGCCGGGCTCGCCGGGCTCGGCGACCTGATCGCCACGTCCAGCTCCTCGCTCTCGCGCAACAACACGGCGGGGCGCCTGCTCGGCCAGGGCTACAGCTTCAGCGACGTGGTCGCGTCGATGCAGCAGACGGCCGAGGGGCTCGCCTCGGTCGCGCCCGTCCTCGAGCTGGCACGCGCCCGGAGCGTCGACATGCCCATCGTCGAGCAGGTGTCGCAGGTGCTCGCCGGTACGCTCGATCCGAAGGACATCGCGCCGCACCTGACCACGGATTCGGACGAGCCACAGGGTGAGAGGAACCTCGATGACCAGCAAGCTCGCAGTGGCCGTTCTGTTCGGGGGGCGCTCCAGCGAGCACTCGATCAGCTGCGCAACCGCGGCGGGGGTACTGCGCGCGATCGACCGTGACCGCTTCGAGGTGATCCCCATCGGGATCACCCCCGACGGCGCGTTCGTGCTCGAGGAGGACCGCCCGGAGAAGTTCGCTCTCGATGCGGCGGCGCTTCCCCGCATCGACGACAACGGCACCCGGGTGCACTGGCCGGAGTCGGCGCTCTCGCGCGAGCTGACAGTGACGGCGTCCGGCGGCTCGACGCGCTCGCTCGGCGAGGTGGACGTCGTGCTGCCTATCCTGCACGGACCGTGGGGCGAGGACGGCACGGTGCAGGGGATGCTCGAGCTCGTCGGTCTGCCCTACGTCGGCTCCGGGGTCCTCGCCTCGGCGCTCGGGATGGACAAGCACTTCACCAAGACCGTGCTGCAGGCTGCCGGCCTCGCGGTCGCTCCCTGGTACACGGTCACCGAGGCCGAATGGCGCGCCGACCCGGGCGACGCCTCCGCCGCGCTCGACGAGCTCGGGCTCCCGGCGTTCGTGAAGCCCGCCCGAGCCGGGTCGAGCGTGGGCGTCAGCCGCATCGACGAGCGCGCGCAGCTCGAGGCCGCGCTGGAGGAGGCGTTCGCGCACGACTCGCGCGTGCTCATCGAATCGGGGATCGTCGGCCGCGAGGTCGAGATCGGGGTGCTCGGCGGACGCGGCGGCGGCCCGGCGCGCGCCTCCGTCGCGGGCGAGGTCGTCGTGTCGGGCCGCGGCTTCTACGACTTCGAGGCCAAGTACCTCGGCGCCGCAGGGATCGAGCTCGTCTGCCCCGCCGACCTCGCCGACGACGAGCTCGCCGAGATGCGCGCGCTCGCCGTGCGCGCGTTCGACGCCATCGGCGCCGAGGGACTCGCGCGCGTCGACTTCTTCCTGACGGCCGGCGGCTTCGTCGTCAACGAGATCAACACCATGCCCGGTTTCACACCGATCTCGATGTTCCCGCGGATGTGGGCCGCGAGCGGCGTCGGTTACCCCGACCTGATCGGCGAGCTGATCGATCTCGCTCTCGAGCGCGTCCCGGTCGCCGTTCGATGACGGGGGCGCTCGCGCTGCGGATCGTCAGCGGCGGCGCCGCGCCGTTCGAGCAGATCCGCGAGCAGATCACCGCTCGGATCGCTGCGGGGGAGCTGCCCGTGGGCACACGTCTGCCGACGGTGCGCTCGCTGGCCGGGACGCTCGGACTCGCTCCGGGGACCGTCGCCCGTGCCTACCGCGAGCTGGAAGCGGCGGGAGTCGTGGAGACGCGCGGTCGCGCGGGCACCGTGGTCGCCGGGGGCGTCGACGCCCTGGAGCGCGAACTCCAGCTGGCGGCGGCCGCCTACGTCGCGCGAGCCCGCTCGCTCGGGGCGACCGACGGGCATGCGCGGACCGTCGTCGTCGCAGCTCTCGACGGGTGACGATGCAGGAGGGTCAGCCGGAGGGAGTCCCTGAAGGGTCGAGAGTGTCGGAATCCGACACGTTCGTGCACTTCCGTGTCTGCGGGAGGGACGAGACGGCGCTCGCGAGGTCGAGCACGGCGGATGAGCCGGACGCGCGGCTCTGATCGACGGTGATCTGCACGGCGGGATCACGCCCGTAGGTGGTCAAGGTGTAGATGTCCTCGTCCTTCCGTGTCTCGTCGATGATCCAGTCGACTCCGCTGACGGAGACGCACAGGTCTGTCGTCGGCGCCGGCACCTCGACTCCGCAGTGCAGGATCACCGCCGCGGGTGTGCCCCAGGCGGCGGTGCCCTGCGCGTTCGTCTCGCGCTCGGGCTGTTCGGCCACCACGTCGGGCAGCCTGGCCGAGACCGCAGCGCAGCCTGTGCTCGTGGCGTCGGCCGCGGGCTCGAGGGCGACCGTCGCTGCGCAGCCGGAGAGCAGAAGGAGTGCGGAGGCGGCGACGAGGGGGGTGCGGAGGCGGCGGGGGAGCATCGCGGTCAACGCTAGCGTGTGAACCATGGCAGCGGATCGGAGTCCCACCCTCGCCGAGCTGAGCGAGAGCGAGGTGCTCACGCGTGTCCTGGCGCGGCTCGACGGCGGGGGAGCGGGCGGCGTCGAGACCCTGGTCGGTCCAGGCGACGACAGTGCGGTGCTGCGTGCTCCGGACGGCCGCTTCGTCGTCACGACCGACATGATGGTGCACGGCCCCGACTTCCGGCTCGCCTGGTCGAGCCCCTCGGATCTCGGCTGGAAGGCAGCCGCCTCCAATCTCGCCGACGTCGCCGCGATGGGCGCCAGGCCGACCGGCCTCGTCGTCGCGCTGGCCGCACCGCAGTCGCTCGGTGTCGAGGTGCTGGAGGGGATCGCCTCCGGTCTCGCCGCGGGCTGCGCCGCCATGGCGCCGGGCTGCGGGGTCGTCGGGGGCGACCTCTCCGCCTCCGCGACGTTGACGCTCTCGATCACGGCGTTCGGCTCGCTCGACGGGCGTGAGCCAGTGCTGC
>NZ_LIIN01000038.1 GCF_001634385.1 Rathayibacter tanaceti
GGGAGCGCCCGGCCGCTGTCAAGCGGCTCCTCCCCGGCGGCGCCCCTGCCTAGCCTCGAGGAAGGGCCGGCGCGCGCGCCCGCGGAGGGATGACGACATGCGGATCGCGATCGTCGGGGCGACCGGCAACCTGGGGACGGCGCTGCTGCGGCGCCTGCACGGCGAGGCCGGTGTGGAGGAGGTCGTCGGCATCGCCCGCCGGGCCCCGCGACCGCACTCCGAGGAGTACCGCGGCGTGCGCTGGGTCGAGGTCGATCTCGCGTCGAGCGAGGCGCCGCGCCTGCTCCGCGAGGCCTTCGCGGGGATGGACGCCGTCGTGCACCTCGCCTGGGCGCTGCAGCCCAGCCACGACGAGCCGTTCCAGCGTCTGATCGATGTCGGAGGCACCGCGGCAGTTCTCGCAGCAGCAGCCGTCGCCGGAGTCGGCCAGATCGCCGTCGCGTCCTCGGTGGGCGCCTACAGCGCGGCGTCCAAGGCGATCCGGGTCGACGAGGACTGGCCGACCGGCGGTCTGCACACCTCGACCTACAGCCGGCACAAGGCGGCGAACGAGCGGGCCATGGACGCGTTCGAGGCCGAGCATCCGGGGATCGTGGTCACCCGCCTGCGCCCGGGACTCGTGTTCCAGCGCGGCGCAGCGACAGAGATCGCCGGACTGTTCGCCGGTCCGCATTACCCCACCCGGTGGCTGAGGGCGCTCCGGGCGCCGGTGCTGCCTCTCCCGCGGACGCTGATCTTCCAGGCGGTGCACGCCGACGATGTGGCGGACGCGTTCTGGCGGGCTCTCGATCGGCGCGCGGGCGGTGCGTTCAACATCGCGGCCGAGCCCGTCCTCACTCCCGAGCGGCTCGCGCGCGCGTTCGGTGCGCGCCCGGTGACGGTGCCCTTCGGGCTCCTCCGCTCGATCATCACCGCGACCTGGCACCTCCGGCTGCAGCGGACGGACGCCGGCTGGCTCGACATCGCCGGCAACGTCCCCGTGATGTCGACGGAGCGGGCGCGCGCCGAACTCGGCTGGACGCCGAACCGCACGGCGGAGGAGGCGCTCGCCGAGCTCGTCGCGGGTCTCGCCGACCGCGCGACGGTGGCGGGCTCGCCTCCGCTGCGCGGGTAGCCGAGGCGAGCCCTCGACTCAGCTCTGCTCGTTTGCCACGCGGATGAGGACCTTGCCGGTCGCGCCCTGCTCGACCGCGTCGTGTGCGGCGGCGGTCTGCTCCAGTGGGAACCACGTCAGCGGGAGTCCCGCCTCCTCTCCCACCGGCAGGGCCCGGTCCGCGAGCGCGGCGGTGATGTCCTCCGCCGCTGCCTGCAGCGCCTCCTCGCCGACGGTGTAGAGCAGCAGGCCCTGCCAGCGGGCGTTCTTGACGAAGCCGGCGACGATCGGCACGGTGAACTCGTCACCGTTGTTGTTCGCGTAGTAGGCGATGCTGCCGTGGTTCGCGAGCACCTCCACGTCGAGCGCAGCGTTCTGCGCCGGCGCGACCTCGACGATGTGCTCCACTCCGTCCGGAGCGAGCTCGCGGATGCGGTCGGCGAGAGCACCGTCGGGGTACTGCAGCACGTGCTGCGCGCCGGCGGCCCTGGCCAGGCGCTCCTTGGCGTCGCTGCTCACCGTCGCGATCACGGTCGCGCCCGCCCACACCGCGAGCTGGACTGCGGCGTGCCCGACGGCTCCCGCACCGCCCTGGACCAGCACGGTCCGGCCGGCGAGGGCGCCGGGCGAGAGCCGGGACGGCCCGTGCTCGTGCACGGTGAGTGCGCGGTGGGCGGTCATCGCGGGGACGCCCAGACTCGCGGCGACCTCGGTGCCGATGCCGTCGGGGAGGCGCACGACGTGCTCGGCGAGCAGCACCGTCGACTCCTGCGCGGTACCGGTCGGGCGTCGATGCGCCGAGAGGTACATCCACACCCGGTCACCGACCGTCAGGCCCTCGACGCCCTCGCCGACCGCGTCCACGACTCCGGCACCGTCCTGGTTCGGAACCACCTCGTCGAAGGCGAGCTCGCCGTCGGCACGAGCCTTCCAGTCGGTCGGATTCACGCCGGAGGCGAGGACGCGGACGCGGACCTCACCGGCCCCCGGGGATTGCGTCTCGCGGTCGACGAGGGAGAGGACGGAGGAGTCACCGGTGCGGGAGTAGACGATCGATCGCATACCGAGGCCAAGGAGTACGCACTGCCCGGTATTCCCTCCGGAGGCGGGGCGGAGGACGTCCCGCGTCGGAGCGGCCGACCGGACCGGCATCCAGCGTCGCGGCCTACGGCGGACGTCGCGGGCCGCCTATCGTGACGGTCGCTCAGATCGTGCTCTCGGGGTGGGAGACGGAGACAGGGGGAACCCATGCGAGTCCGGTTCGATGCGGAGACGGCGGCGGTGCTCTCCTTGCGGCGGCGGGGCATGGCGACCGAGCTCACCCATCAGGGAATGGAGCGGCAGGGGGCGGTGGTCGATGTGCAGACCGCCTTTGGTGAACGTCGTGGGGGCGGAGCGCGGGCGGTCCGCGCGGCTGTCGCGACGGTACTGCTGATGGTTGTGCTCTGCGGCTGCGGGGCCAGCGGAGGAGGGGGCGCTGCGGTGGATCGTCGGGACGCGGCGGGGATGACTCGGTCGGAGGTGGCCGAAGTGAGTCTGGAGGAGGAGTTCGAGTCGAATGCGCAGCATGACGTGCAGCCGGACGAGCTGTTGCGGGATGCGCAGTTGCGGATCGGTGACGGTGTGTGGTGGCGAGACCGTGCCGGAGCACGGATTCAACGGCGGTGTGGGTGGTGGTCTCCCCGGGGGCCCGGGCGAGAACAGTTGTCACGTGACCTGCACTCGCATCATTCAGCCTCCTGGTGCTCATGGTGACCTGGCCGACCTGGACCCGATGCTGGCGTTCGTCGAGGAGCGGGGTGGGAGTACGTCATCCGCGAGTATCCGAAGAGCGCTGAGTTGTGGGGGATCACCGGCGACGGCTATCGTCCTCCGTTCCTGATTCAGGAGAGCGGCCAGTACTCGATCGAGGTGTACAGCGAGTCCCGTTCCCGCGTTGGGATGCGCCGGTTCATCCTCGGGGGCGCCAGTGACGCACGGACGGGCGGTGGGGCGAGACGCCCACCGCCCGTCCGTGCACGGTCGCCTACGACTGCGCGTCCTCCTGCACGGCGTGCTTGGCCTCGCGCGCCGAGTCCTGCACCTCACCGGCGGCGGAGGAGCCCGCCTCCTTGACGTTCTGGGCCGCGTCCGTCGCGGAGTCCTTGACCGCGGCGAACGCCTGCTGCGCGGGCTCGCGGAGCTCGCCCGCCGCCTCCTTCGCTGCATCGGTCACCGTGTCGACGACCGGCTGGACCTGCTCCTTGACGCGGCTGGCCGCCTCCTTCTCCCCGCTCGTCGCGGGGATCAGCGAGGCCACGAGCAGGCCGGCGCCGAAGGCGATCAGGCCCACCGCGAACGGGTTGCCCTCTGCCGTCGACTTCGCCGAGCCGGCTCCGCTCGAGAGCGAATCGGAGGCGTCATGCGCCGAGCCCATCACGCGATCGCGGACCGAGCCCACGGCCGACTTCACCTTGTCGGTCTGCCGCTGCGCGATCGCGCTCGGGCTGACCTTCTCGGCCAGCGCGTCCACGTCCCCGCCGAGCTCGGAGCGGGTGCGCTCGATATCGGCCCGGATCTCCTCCGGCGTCTTGTTCTGTCCTGCGTCGTACGTCATCGTCGTGCCCCGTTCGGCTTGAGGGTGTCGGGAATCTTCTTGAGTGTGTCGACCGTCTCGGGTACACCATCGACCTGCTTCAGGCTCCGGCGGCCGACGGCGAACAGGATCGCGGCCACGACGCCCCAGATCACCGCGACGACGACGCCAGACCAGCCGTTGCCGATCAGCGTCCCGAGGCTCCACCAGAGGGCGATCGAGAGGAAGAGCACGGCCATCAGCGCGGCGTAGCCGGCTCCGCCGAGCAGGCCGGCTCCCTTGCCCGCCTTGCCCGCGGACTCCTTCAGCTCGGCCTTGGCCAGCGCCATCTCCTGGCGGATCAGGGTCGACAGATCGCGCGAGACCTCCCCGAGCAGATCGCCGAGCGATGTCGAGCCCGCGCGTTCATCCGGAGTCGGCTCCGAGGAGCGGGGGACGCCAGGGACGCCACTCACGGCCGGGAGCCGTTCGGGAGGGAAGTGTCGCCGAGCGACGTTCCCAGCGGGTCCGGGATCGGCTCGGTCGGCTCGTAGTCGCGTTCGAACGAGCTCGATCCGACGGTGCCGTACGCCGAGGGGGCGGGGGCAGCGAACTCGGGACCGTCGGTCCGAGCGCTCTGAGCCTCCTTCTCGTCCTTCGCCTCGGCGGTCAGGGCGCGCAGGAGGCGGCCGCCGACCAGGCCAGTGGCTGCGGCGATCAGGATGAAGGCTCCCGGGCGGCGCCGGGCGAATGACCGCACGTCGTCGAGCAACTGCGACGGGTCGCGCTCCTCGAGCCACTGGGCGACGGCTCCGTCCGACAGCGCGACTCCCGCCACCTGATCGCGACCGCGAATACTGCCAGCTCGGCAGGGCGCCGAGCAAGCCCCCCGGTGTGTTCAGGCGGCGAGCAGTCAGCGGTCCTACGGTCGTGCCATCGATCAGCGAAGGAGGCACCACCATGGGGCTCGATGACAAGATCAAGAACGCCGCTCAGGACATCGCCGGCAAGGCGAAGGAAGCGATCGGCGACCACAAGAACGACGAGAGCCTGAAGGCCGAGGGCCAGAAGGACCAGGCCGCGGCCTCGGCCAAGAAGGTCGGCGAGGACGTCAAGGACGTCTTCAAGTAGGTCTCGCGGGACACGACGGAGGCGGCGCTCCCCAGGGGGGCGCCGCCTCCGTCGTCGTTCAGGAGCGGAGGGGGACGGCGACCCGGTCGGCGACCGCGCGGTTGAGGCGCAGCGGGGCGCGGTGTCCCCACGTGCCCCAGCGCCACAGCCACTCGAGCGGACCCTGGCTGAACGACCGGAGCCAGAGTGTGCTCGCCACCCATTGAGCGACGAGGATGACGGCGACCGTCGAGAACAGTGGCACCCACGACGTGCTGTGCGGGAAGTCGAGGAGCGCGTTGGCGCCGAGCATCAGCGGCGCGGCACTGACGTAGTTGGTGAGCGCCATCCTGCCGAGCGGGCTGAAGGCCGCCTCGAGGACTCGCGAGGCCCGGGTGGTCATGATCAGCGACACCAGCGAGGCGTAGACGCCGGCTGTGGCGAGACCGGCCGGCGCGGACGCGACGTCGAACCCGGAGTTCTCGATCGCGCTCGCCTGCCAGAGTGCGAGCGGGACGGCGAGCAGGCTGAAGGCGATCAGGCGATGCCGGATCCGCGCCTCGAGCGGCCGAAGGCCGTGACGACTCCGTAGCGGGTGAGCGCAGAACCGAGGAGGAACAGCCCCGGGATCAGGGTGATGCCGCCGCCGGTGACCGCGAGGCTCCCCCCGAGAAGGGCGACGGCCGCCACCGCGACGGCCCACCGCGGCAGCCAGGTGCTGGGCAGGAGGACGACGAGTCCGAAGAGCGCGTAGGGCAGCAGCGCCGAGCCGGGCTGCAGCATCTCGAAGGGGATGCCGATGGCGAGCAGGAGGAGCAGCCTGCGCAGCAGAAGGAGTCTCGGCCGCTGCGCCCGACGGGAGGCCGACTCGAGGAAGATCGAGAAGCCGATCCCGAACAGGAGCGAGAACAGCGGGAAGAACCGCTGTTGGACGAGGAGCTGCAGCCACCCGCTCGGATCGGCGAGGGTGTAGGGGCCGGTGACGTCCGACTCGGCGCCGAAGTGCGTGAGCGGTCCGATGTTGACGAAGATGATCCCGCACAGCGCGAGACCGCGGAGGACATCGAGCGCCGCCACTCGACCTCTGATGATCGGGGGGCGGTCCTGGGACTGACTGGTGTGCACGGTGGGTGGCCTCTCAGAGCGCGGCCCGGCTCTCGGGCAACTGCTTCGATCCCATCGTCGAGGAGCGGCGCCGACCGGGCATCGGCCGTTCGGCCGGTCTCGTCACGGGGACGGAGCAGCCGCGTCAGGGCCGGAGGAGGCCCGAGCTCCAGGCCCACGCGGCGATCTCGACGCGGTTGCGGGCCTCCAGCTTGGTTTGCAGGGCCGAGAGATGGGATTTGACCGTTCCGAGCGAGATGAAGAGCGCCGCGCCCACCTCGGCGTTCGTGAGCCCGCGTCCGACGAGTTCGGCGACCTCGATCTCGCGCGGTGTGAGCTCGGGATGCAGGGTGCTCGCCGTCCGCGGCGCGAGGTGCTGCAGCAGGCGCACGGTCACCGACGGGCTGATCAGCTGGTCTCCCGACTGCGCGGCCCGAACGGCCTGGACGAGCAGCCCCGGCCCGGCATCCTTGAGGAGGAACCCGGAGGCGCCGGCGCGCAGCGCGCCGTAGACGTACTCGTCGTCGTCGAAGTTCGTGGCCACCACCACCTTCACCGGGACCCGCGCGCGGGGCCCGGCGAGCAGCTGAGTGAGCTCGAGGCCGTCCATGCGCGGCATGCGGATGTCGACGATCGCGACGTCCGGGGCGAGCCGCTGAGCCACCTCCAGCGCCGTCAGACCGTCGTCGCACTCGCCGACGACGTCGATGTCGGGCTCGGCCGCGAGGATCCTGACGAGCGTGGACCGCACCTCGGCATGATCGTCGGCGACGAGGACCCGGATGCTCATCGCCCGACGTCCAGAGGGATCGCGGCTCGGATCGCCCAGGTCGCTCCGTCCGGTCCCGCCTCGAAGCTGCCGCCGAGGATCCGGGTCCGCTCGCGCATCCCGAGCAGGCCGAGGCCCGCCGAACCGGGCACGGGGTCGCTGCCCGGTTCCGCTTCCAGGGGACTGACCACGCGGACGTCGAGGACTCCGCCGCTCTCGGTGACGGACACCTCCAGCCAGGTGGCGCGCGGGGCGTGCCGGGAGACGTTCGTCACCGCCTCCTGAACGATGCGGTGGACCGCGGTCTGCACCTCGTCCGGCACGTCGGTCGGGATCCGCTCGATGAGACGGGCCCGGCCTCCGGTGGATGTCGACTCCCAGTGCTCCAGGAGCGGCGGCAGCTCCGACAGCGCGGTGCCGCCCAGCTCGGGATTCTGCTCGACACCGCTCGCCCGCAGTGTCGACACCCAGCGGCGCATCGCCACGAGCGCCTCCGATCCCGCGGCCTCCACCCGAGCGAGGTCGTCATCGAGTCCGGAGGGCGATCCGTCGAGAGAGCGCCGTGTGGCCTGGACCATCAGGATCATGCTGGTCACTCGGTTCGTGAAGTCGTCGTGGAGATCGCGAGCGAGGCCGTCGCGCTCCTCCTGGGTCGCCACGGCCAGGGCCAGCCGACGCTCGCCGTCCATGTTGCGGAGCACTGCTCCTGCCGCGAGAGCGCATCCCGAGGCCGCGATGAGGAGGACGACGAAGACGGGGGCGTCGGAGGAGAACGCGCGGAGGGGGAGGCAGACGACGGCCACGGTGATCAGCGCCGCCTCCGCCCACCCCCGGCGCCGTTCACCCGGCGGGAGGCGGCGGCGACGAGCACGAGCAGTACGAAGCACTCACCGAGTCCGAAGGATCCGGAGGACCCGGAGACCACCGCCAGACCGGTCACCACGGCGGTCCCCGCGAGCGACAGCAGCCCGACCGTCCACGTGCCGACCCGGCCGAGCAGCGCGAGCGTCCCGAGCACGACAGTCGCCACGAAGACGAGCCGCGCCGCGGGCGAGGGGGAGAGGGCGAGATCGACGAGCGTCAGCAGGACCGCGCCGACCGTGTAGACGGTCCATTCCATCCACCGCGGATGCCTCCGCTCCGCCCCCGGGGGCACGTCGGCCACGGCCGGCACGGGCTCCCGACGCGGTCTCCGCGACGCGCTCAGGCGTCCGTCACGGGGGCGGGGCGCGGCGTCACCTCCGGCTGCTGCCGGTGCTCGGCGCTCCAGCTCGCGAGGAGCTTCAGCGAATCCTCGGACCCGCTGCCGGGCTGTGCGCTGTAGATGAGGAAGTTGAGGCCAGGATCGGCCATCAGCTCGAGTGCCTCGTAGACGAGGTGCAGATCGCCGACGACCGGGTGGTGGAAGTGCTTGTCGCCCGTCGCATGGTGTCGGACCTCGTGCGCGCCCCACCGGACGCGGAACTCGTCGCTGCGGGTCGAGAGCTCGCCGATGAGGTCCTGCAGCCCCCGGTCGTGCGGGTCGCGGCCCGCCTCGGTGCGCAGGATCGCCACGTTGATGTCGGCCGACATGCTCCAGTCGGGGTAGAACCGCTCGGACTGCTCGCGCTGCAGGAACGCGTACCGCGCGAGGTTCACGGGACGCTCCGGGCGTGAATAGACGTCGGAGTAGAGGGCGCGGAACAGGGAGTTCTCGGCCAGGACGTCCATCCGCCCGTTGCGGACGAACGCCGGCCCGGTGGTGACGGCGTCGAGGGCGAGCTGTACCCCGGGCCGCACGCTGACCGGACCGCGGGGCCGACGAGCGGCACGGAGGGGCGATTCGTTCGCGGCTGCCGCGAGGTCCCGGAGATGCGCGCGCTCCGCGGTGTCGAGTCGCAGCGCGCCCGAGACGGCCTCGAGCACGCTGGCGCTGACACCGGTCAGCGACCCGCGCTCGACCCGCGAGTAGTACTCGACGCTCACCCCCGAGAGCAGGGCGACCTCGCTCCGACGCAGGCCCGGCACGCGACGCTTGCTCCCGCCGGGCAGCCCGACCTGCTGCGGCGTCACTCGTGCGCGGCGCGAGACCAGGAAGTCTCGGACCTCTTCGCGATTGTCCATGCCTGTCACCGTACGGCGCGGCCCGGATCCGTGGGGTGTTCTGTCAGGACACCTCCCAGCAGTGCCTCGCCGCGTGAGGTGACAGGGCGGTTGAGTGGTCATTCTCGCCGGCGTCCCCCAGACACCGTCAGCGCCGAGACAGCCACACCGAGAGACCCCGAGAGACAAGGAACAACTATGTCGGACACCGGCGCGCGGAGCCCCCTCCGCCAGCAGCTCGGCGACATCGCACCAGGCGGTCGCCGCAGGACGTGCACTGGTCGCTGCTCCAGCGCGTCGAGGCGAGCCCGCTGCGGAGCCGCCACGTGAGCCGCCGCCTCACATTCCTCTTCGCTCTCGCCGGGGGCGCGGCGGTCGGCAACCTCTACTGGGCGCAGCCCCTGCTGGACGTCATCGCCGCCGATCTCCGGACCGGCACCGCGGCGGCGGGCTGGCTCGTCACGGCGACGCAGCTCGGCTACGCGGTCGGAGTCCTGCTCTTCGTGCCCCTCGGCGATGTCCTCGACAGGTCGCGCCTCGTCCCGATCGCCGTGCTCGCCTCGGCGGTCGCCCTCGCGGCCAGCGCGCTGGCGCCCACCTTCGCGGTGCTGGTCGTCACGCTCGCGGCCGTGGGGCTGACCACCGTCTCCGGGCAGATCCTCGCTCCGCTCGCCGGAGACCTCGCCGACGATGCGTCGCGGGGCCGGGTCGTCGGCACGGTCGTCTCGGGCATCCTCTCCGGGATCCTCGTCTCGCGGACGCTGAGCGGCCTCGTCGCCGGGGTGGCCGGCTGGCGGTCCGTGTACGTCGTCGCCGCGGTGCTCGCGGTCGTCGTCGCCGTGCTCCTCGCCCGGGCGATCCCGTCTCTGGAGCCGCGGACGACGCTGCGGTACCCGGCCCTGATCGCCTCGGTGTTCACGATCGTGCGGCGGGAGCGGGTCGTGCGGTGGAGTCTCGCTCTCGGCTGCACCTCCTTCGCCGTGTTCACCCTGTTCTGGACGGCGCTGACGTTCCTCCTGAGCGCGCCTCCGTTCTCGTACTCGGCGACGACCATCGGGCTCTTCGGGCTGATCGGCCTGGCCGGCGCGGTCGCCGCGCAGCGTGCCGGACGGCTGCAGGATCGAGGCCTCGCTCTGCCCGCGATCGGCATCGCCTGGGTCCTGGTGATGGCGGCGTTCGTCGTCGCCGGGCTCGGGGCGGAGTCGGTGGTGGCCGTCGTCGTCGCGATCCTCGTGCTCGACATCGCGATCCAGGGGCACAACACGATGCTGCAGTCGCGGATGTTCCAGGTCGATCCCGCCGCCCGCAGCCGCATCAACACGGCGTTCGTTTCGACCAACTTCGTGGGCGGCGCGCTCGGCTCCGGGCTCGCCTCCTTCCTGTGGACCCACGGCGGCTGGCCGGCGATCGCGCTCGCCGGAGCGGTGCTGAGCGGCTTCGCGCTCACGGTGTGGGCGGTCGGGCAACGCGACGCGCTCCGGCTTCCGGCCGAGCGGGAGGCGGCCCGGGGATCTATCGGGTAGCCGGGTGCTCCGGTGCAGAGCAGCCGGCTCGGGTGCTGTCGGCGAGGCGACGGAGCCGACTCGCCGACTCCGATCCTGCCTCGGCCGTCCAGAGCACGATCTGCTGGTCCGGGTCCAGGGCCGAGGCGAGGATCTCCCAGTCGAGGACGAGTTCGCCGACGAGCGGATGATGCAGCGTCTTGCGGCCCGTCCCGCGTCCGGCGACCTCGTGCACGGTCCACATCTCGATGAACTCGGGGAACTGCGCCGAGAGGCGCTCGACGAGCCGTGCCAGTTCCGGATCGTCCGGGTATCTGGCGCTGTCCCTCCGCAGCTGCGCGACGGCGAGCTCGACGACGTCCTGCCAGTCGGCGTAGAGGCTCCGCACGCCCGGGTGGGCGAACAGCAACCAGATGAACGTCCGCTCGTCCTCGGGCACGGCAGCGAAATCGGTGATCAACGCGGCGCCCAGCCGGTTCCAGCCGATCACGTCGGTCCTGCGGCCGAGGACGAACGCCGGCGTGGTGGCGAGATCGTCCAGCGCCCGCTGCAGCGGAGCCTGGACGACCTGCCGGCGGGGGTGGGGGAGCGTCGGCTCGACCTTCCCGGCCAGATCGAACAGGTAGGCACGGTGCGCATCGGTGAGCCGCAGGACGCGGGCCAGGTCGGCCAGGACCGGCCCGGAGGCGGCCATCCGTCCCTGCTCGATGCGGGTGTAGTACTCGACGCTGATCGCAGCCGCCTCAGCGACCTCGCGGCGCCGGAGTCCCGGCACCCGTCGCGCTGCTCCCGACACAGGCACGCCGAACGTTGCGGGGTTGAGCGCGGCCCGTCGCGCGCGGAGGAAGGCGCCCAGTTCACGAGCTCGCACGTCCGTCGCCACCCGATGATCTTGCCATCGGAGGGGGCAGAGATCCCTGCCCTCCCCGGGCGTGACGCGGGGTGTCACAGTGATCGTCGCTCTCCGCGACACGTGATCGTCGCTCTACCAGGCACGAGTCGCTCTACGAGACAAGAGGAGATTTCCATGAAGGTCATCGGACTGACCGAGTTCGGAGCGGCATCCGTGCTGCGTCCTCTCGAGGTGCCGCAGAGATCGGCCGGCGCCGGAGAGGTCCGCATCCGCGTGCGAGCCGCCGCAGTGAATCCGGTGGACGCCATCATCCGCTCAGGAGGCTTCGCGGGAGGCGGGCTCCGCCCGGACGGACCGGTGGTTCCGGGGATGGATGTCGCCGGGACGATCGAGGAGATCGGGCCGGATCAGCCGGCCGGCTCCGACCTCGGTCTCGGCGACGCGGTCACGGGGTTCGTCGTCCCGAACGGGAGTCACGGAGGCTACTCCGAGGCCATCGTCCTGCCGGCGCTGTCCGTCACCCGCATGCCTGCGAGCGGCGGTTACGCCGAGGGAGCGTCGTTCCTCTCGAATGCGCTCACCGCCGAGATCACGCTGGAGCATCTCGCCTCGCGCCCGGGCAGACGCTCGCCGTCACGGGCGCGACCGGAGCCGTCGGCGGCTACCTGGTCGAGCTCGCGGTGCGCAGGGGCCTGCGGGTGATCGCTGACGCCCGCTCGGGCGAGGCCAGTCGGGTCCGCGCGCTCGGGGCGGAGGTCGTCCTCGACCGGGACGACGACTTCGTGCAGGGCGTCCTCTCGGCCACGGGCGGGGTCGGCGCGGACGCGCTCGCCGACCCGGCGATCCTCGCGGACCGGGTCGTCGGCGCGGTCCGCGAGGGCGGCCAGGTCGCGTTCTACCTGCCGAACGATGTCGATCCGGGTCGCGGCATCCGCGTGTTCGCGTCGTACGTCATGGGGTCGAGCCTCCGCCACGATGCGATCGACCGCCTGGCCCGTGCGGTCGAGCGCGGCGAGCTCAGCACGTCGGTCGCCGACCTGGTGCCGGCCGACCAGGCGGCCGCCGCACACGAACGCCTCGAACGCGGAGGATTCCGCGGCCGTCTCGTCCTGAAGTTCTGACGCGGCGCCGCCCGCTGTCCCTGTCGAAGGAGATCCTGTGCTCGCTCTCGAGGTCGTCGTCCTGGTCGGAACCGGCATTCTGCTCGCCTCCGCGTTCTCCGCGCGGTTCCGCGTCGCGCCGCCGGTGGTCCTGCTGGTGCTCGGAGTGCTCCTCGGGCTGATCCCGCAGGTGGGATCGGTGCTGCTGCCCCCTGACCTCGTGCTGCTGATCCTCCTGCCGATCCTGCTGTACTGGGAGAGCCTGACCACGTCCCTCCGCGAGATCCGGCGCAACATCACCTCCATCGCGGTGCTGAGTACCGGCCTCGTGGTGGCGACCGCCGCGGGCACGGCGGCGACGGCCCACGCTCTCGGGATGCCCTGGGGCGCGGCGTGGGTCCTCGGTGCGGCCGTCGCCCCGACAGATGCGACCGCGATCGCCGCGCTCAGCCGGATGCTGCCCGAGCGTCAGGTGACGGTCCTGCGCGCCGAGAGCCTGATCAACGACGGCACGGCGCTGGTGATCTTCGGGGTTGCTGTCGGTGTCACGGTCGGCGAGCAGAGTGTGAGCGCCGCGGGCCTCACCGGTCTGGTCCTCCTCGCCTACGGAGGCGGTGCCGCGGTGGGCGGCGTGGTCGCTCTCGTCAACATCGAGCTCCGTCGGCGCCTCAGCGATCCGCTCGCCGGCAACCTGGTCATGATTCTGGCGCCGTTCGTGGCGTTCCTCCTCGCCGAGTACCTGCATGCGTCGGGGGTCGTCGCCGTCGTGGTCAGCGGGCTGATCATGTCGCAGGCTGCCCCGCGCGTCATCCGAGCCGAGCACCGCACTCAAGCGCTCGCCTTCTGGCCGCTCCTGACCTTCCTGATCAACGGGTCCCTGTTCCTCTTCGTGGGCCTCGAACTCCAGCAGATCGCGCGCTCGCTCACCGCGGTCCAGCTGATGGGCGCTCTCGTCCTCGTCGGAGCCGTCAGCGCCGTGGTCATCGCCACCCGGTTCGCCTTCCTTTTCGCCTGGTCGGGCCTGGCGGTGCTCGTCTCCCGGTCGCGCGGGAGTGGATCCACCGTCGACGCCCCGCGGGCGCAAGCGGTGTCGAGCCTCGCGGGCTTCCGCGGGGCCGTCTCGCTGGCCGTCGCGCTCTCGGTGCCCGAGGTGGTCGCCTCCGGCGATCCGTTCCCGGCGCGGTCCCTGATCATCGTCGTCACGGCGGGGGTCGTCCTCGTCACTCTGGTGGGCCAGGCCCTCGTGCTCCCGCTCGCCGTCCGCGGGATCCGGCGACCCGCCTCCTCGAGGGTCGACGAGGAGGCGTCGGAGGCGTCGATCGTCGCCTTCGAGGCCGCACTGGACGCCGTCCCCGCGCTCGCCGCCCGCTCCGGAACGAGCCCGAAGGTCACCGCCTGGGTGACCGAGGCGTACGAGACCTTCGCCGGCACCGCCCGCGCCGACCGGGGCGGCGGGGGCGACACCGGCGCCGCGCGGGACCGGGCCGAGTACGTCGAGCTCAGCCTCGCGCTGATCGCGCACCGTCGCGAGACGGTCATCCGGCTGCGGAACGAGAACGCGATCGACGACACCGTCCTGCGGCGGTTGCAGGCCGCCCTCGACCGCGAAGAGCTGAGCCTCTCGTCTCCGGAACCGCTCGAGTAGGGCGTCGGCCTACGGCTGCAGCACGACCTTGATGCAGCCGTCCTCCTTCTTCTGGAAGGTCTCGTAGAGCGCGGGAGCGTCCTCGAGCGGAGCCCGGTGCGTCACGAGGTCCATCACGCCCAGCGGGTCGGAGGGGTCCTCGACCAGCGGCAGCAGGTCGTCGATCCAGCGCTTCACGTTGCACTGGCCCATCGTCAGCGTCACCTGCTTGTCGAACATCGACTTCAGTGGCAGCGGATCGGCCTCACCGCCGTAGACACCGCTGAGCGAGACGGTCCCGCCGCGGCGCACGAGGTCGAGCGAGGCGGTCACCGCCGCGAGCCGGTCGACTCCGACCGTGTCCATCGCCTTGCGCGCGAGCGGGTCGGGGAGCAGCCCGGCCACCGACTGCGCGAACGAGCCCATCGGCGAGCCGTGCGCCTCCATCCCCACGGCGTCGACGACGGAGTCCGGGCCGCGCCCCTCGGTCAGGTCGCGCAGCTGGTCGGCGATGTCGTCCGCGAGGTCGAACGTCTCGACGCCGTGGCGCGCGGCCATCTCGCGGCGCTCGGCGACCGGATCGACCGCGAGCACCCGGAAGCCCTTGTGCACCCCGATGCGCGAGGCGAACTGGCCGACCGGGCCGAGGCCGAAGACCACGAGCGTTCCGCCGTCGGGGACCCGCGCGTACTCGACGCCCTGCCAGGCGGTCGGCACGATGTCGCTGAGGAAGAGGTAGCGCTCGTCGGGCAGGTCCGACCCCACGACGACGGCGTTGTAGTCGGCGAGGGGCACGCGGAGGAATTCGGCCTGTCCTCCGGGAACCTGCCCGTACATCTTGGTGTAGCCGTAGAGCGACGCGCCCGAGCCGTACTCGGTGACCTGAGTCGTCTCGCACTGCGACTGCAACCCGCGACGGCACATGAAGCAGTCGCCGCAGGAGATGGTGAACGGGATGACGACGCGGTCGCCGACCCGGAGCGACGTGACCGCGGAGCCGACCTCCTCGACGATCCCCATCGGCTCGTGACCGAGGATGTCGCCCCGGTCGAGGTAGGGCCCCAGGAGGCGGTAGAGGTGCAGATCGGAGCCGCAGATCGCCGTCGAGGTGATCCGCACGATCGCATCCGTGGGCTGCTGCAGACGGGGGTCCGGAACCGTCTCGACCGAGACCTTCTCGGTGCCCTGCCAGGTAAGTGCTCGCATGCGCGTCTCCGTTCTCCGGCTCGCGCCGGGTCGAGGTGTCTTTCCACCGCACACCAGGAGGGCGCGGAGGGGGAGGGGCTTGACGGCCTTCCGGGGTCGTTCTGAGCGCATTCCCGGGCGCGGGAGTCGCCCTGTTCCTGCTGTCCTCGCTGGCGTGCGCTCTCGCGCCCACCGTCGGCGCACTGGTCGCCGCCCGTCTCGTCCAGGGAGCGGCTGCCGCCGTGATGCTGCCGTCCTCGATGGCGCTCCTGCGCGAGGCGTTCCCCGATTCGCGGGAGCGTGCTCGCGCTCTCGGGATCTGGGCCGTCGGCGGTGCCGTCGCTGTCGCCGTCGGACCGCTCCTGGGCGGCCTGCTGACGGTCGTCGACTGGCGGCTCGTGTTCCTCATCAACGTCCCGGTCTGCGCGGCGATGCTCCTCCTGCTGCGCTCCGTCGCGGCGTCGCCCACCCACCCCGCACTGTTCGACTGGTGGGGTCAGGCGCTCTCGCTGCTCGGCCTCGGCGCTCTGATGTACGGGCTCATCGAGGGAGGCGCCCTCGGCTACGGCGACCCCGCCATCGTCGGCTGCCTGGCGCTCGCCGTCGTCGCCCTCTCCTGCTTCCTCGCCGTGCAGCGGCGGAGCAGCACCCGATGATGCCGCTCGATCTCTTCCGCGGCTCCGACATGAGGATCGCGCTCCTCGTCGGCTTCGCCTTCATGGTGGGCAACTTCGGGTCGGTGTTCGTCGTGAGCCTCTACCTCCAGCAGCATCTCGGCCTCTCCCCGCTGCTCGCCGGCCTGGTCTTCCTCCCCTCCGCCGCGTTCGGTGTCGTGGGGAACATCGTCAGCGGGACCCTCGCCAACCGGTTCAGACCGCGGGTGCCCATCGCTCTCGGGTTGACGACGATGGCGGTCGGGCTGCTCGGGCTGCTCTTGGCCGCTCCGCTCGACTCGGTGATCGCGGTGAGCGCCCTCCTCGTGCTGACCGGCGCCGGTGGCGCTGTGGCGATGCCGCCCGCCACCGCCGTGGTGCTCGCGAGCGTCCCCCCCGCACCGAGCGAGTACCGCGAGCGCTGTGTTCAACACCTTCCGCCAGGTGGGAGGCGCGGTCGCCATCGCCGTCTTCGGCGCGCTCCTCGCCGACCGGACGGGTTTCGTCGGTGGGATGCAGACGTGCATGCTCGTCGCCGCAGTGGTGCTCCTCGGTGCCGCCGCGGCAGCGGTCTTCATCAGGGTCGGGGAGACGAGCGCGTAGGCCGCCGACCGGCGTCGGATGGGCGCGGGCGCACTGTCCGCTGTCCCGTGGCGTCCGCGCGCTGCGCCGGGCCTCCGCACGGCGCACGTCCACCCGACGTTCATCCCACTCACGGCCCAGAAGTGATGGGATAGGGGGATGGATGCTCTCTACACTGCCATCGCCCACGCTTCCGGTGGAGGACGCGACGGCCACGTCCGCACCGAGGACGACCGTCTCGACCTCGACACCCGCGCCCCGCAGGAGCTCGGCGGCTCCGGCGAGGGGACCAACCCCGAACAGCTCTTCGCCGCCGGCTACTCGGCCTGCTTCCTCAGTGCTCTGCACGGAGCAGGCCGTCAGCTGAAGATCGACACGACCGACGCCGCCGTCTCGGCCAGCGTCTCGATCGGCAAGAACGACTCCGACGGCTTCGGCCTCTCGGTCGAGCTCGACGTCTACGTGCCGAAGGCCGGCCCCGAGGATGCACGGAAGGTCGCCGACGCGGCGCACACCCTCTGCCCGTACTCGAACGCCACCCGCGGCAACATCCCCGTGCAGATCAACCTGGTCGACTGACCGGACCCTCCGCGACGGCCCCTCCCCGATCCGGGACGGGGCCGTCGTCGTGCGGCCGTCAGCCGACGGACATCCCTGGTCGGTTAGGGTCGGCGCATGAACGAGGACCTGTCGACCGACGAGACCGGGGCGCGCGCCGAGCTCACCCAGATCCGTCAGAGCATCGACAACATCGACGCGGCGCTGATCCACCTGCTCGCGGAGCGCTTCAAGTTCACGCAGAAGGTCGGCATACTCAAGGCCGCGCACGGTCTCCCTCCGGCGGACCTGGAGCGCGAGGCACGTCAGATCGCGCGGCTGCGGGGACTCGCCGAGGAGGCTCACCTCGACCCTGCCTTCGCCGAGAAGTTCCTCGGCTTCATCGTCGCCGAGGTCATCCACCACCATCGGCGCATCGCCGACGGCTCCGAGGACTGACGGGCCGTCGGTCGCGGATCCTCACCACTCGGGGAAGGTGACCGTCGCCACGAGTCCGCCCTCGGCGCGCGCGGTCAGACGCAGCGCCGCCCCGTGTGCGTCGGCGATGCTCTCGACGATGGCCAGCCCGAGCCCTCGGGAGCGTTCGGCCCCTGCGGAGACCCGTCCGCTTGCCCGGTAGAACGGCTCGGTGAGCCGCTCGACGTCCTCCTGGCGGACCCGAGCCCCCGAGTTCTCCACGCAGAGGAGGGCGCCGCCGCCCACCGGCCCGCCGGGGCGCGTCACCGTCACGCGGAGCGATCCGCCGTCCTCGTTGTGCCGCACGGCGTTCTGGAGGAGGTTCTCGCACAGCTGGGTCAGCATCGCCGGATCTCCCCGGACCGTCACCTCGTCGAGATCGACGGTGCAGTCGACAGCGCGGGCAGCGGCCACCGGACGAAGGGCGTCCACCGACTGGGCGACGATCCGCGTCAGCGAGACCTGCTCGGTGCTCAGTCCGGAGTGGTCCAGATCGGCGAGGTCGAGGATCGCCTCGACGGTCAGGATGCTGCGCGAGTTCGTCTCGCGCAGGCGGGCGAGGAGCGCGCGGGTGCTGTCGTCGTCCAGGTGCTCGCGGCGCGCGGCGACATCGAGCATCGCCTGCGTCGTCGCGAGCGGAGTCCGCAGCTCGTGCGAGGCATTCGCCGCGAAACGCTGGTGGGCGCGGAACGACCGGTCCAGTCTCTCCAGCATGTGATCGAAGGTGTCCGAGAGGTCGGTGATCTCGTCCCTCGGGCCGGAGAGGGCGACGCGGTGGTCGAACGAACCTGTGGCCGCACGCAGGGCGGCCTCGTTGATCGTGTGCAACGGGCGGAGGAGGCGTCCCGACATGATCCAGCCGACCCACGCGCTCGCGCCGGCGAGCAGCACGAGGACGATGACGGACCAGACGAGCAGTGTGGTGAGGATGTCGTTCTGATCGGAGACGACGAGAGCGGCGGCGCCATCGGCCGACGTCAGGCCTCCCGACACCCGGTGGCTGGACGTGCTGGGCAGGGCGTCTGCCGGCATCGGGGTGGAGAGGGGAGCCGAGGTGCCACCGGCGTTCGTCGCGCTGATCGCGTAGGTCGGCACGTACCGCATGAAGACGTAGATGAGCACGAGCATCACCGACCCGGCGATCGTGAAGAGCGCGGTGTACGTGAGCGTCCACCGCATGCGGACCGTGAGCCGGTGCGGCCTGCCCAGCAGACCCGCGGCCTCCGTGCGGGGCATCACTCGCCCTCGATCCGGTAGCCGACACCCGGGACCGTCCTGATCACCCACGGCGATCCGAGCCGCCGACGGAGGTTCGAGATCGTGACCCGGATCGTGTTGGTGAACGGATCCACGTTCTCGTCCCACGCCTTCTCCAGGAGCGCCTCCGCGCTGACCACGCCGCCGTCGGCGAGCAGGAGCTGCTCGAGGACCGCGAACTCCTTGCGCGAGAGCTTCATGTAGACCCCGTCGCGGAAGACCTCTCGGCGGAAGGGATCGAGGCGGACGCCGGCGCGCTCGAGAACGGGCGGCCTCGACTCCGCGGTACGGCGCACGAGGGCGCGCAGCCGGGCGACCAGTTCGGGGAACTCGAACGGCTTCACGAGGTAGTCGTCCGCACCGGCGCCGAGGCCGGACACCGTGTCGTCGAGCCGGCGTGCAGCGGTCAGCATCATCACTCGGACACCGGGGTGCGCGGCGACCACCGCGCGACAGACATCGTCGCCGTGCGTGCCCGGGAGGTCGCGGTCGAGGAGGATCACGTCGTAGTCGTTGACGGTGAGCGCCTCGAGGGCGGCGTCGCCGTCGTGGACGAGGTCTGCGGCGATCGCCTCCTGACGCAGACCGTCGCGGACGGCCTCGGCCAGATAGATCTCGTCTTCGGCGACCAGGACGCGCATATGGACCTCTCAAGGGGCGCGGTCGGGCGACCACGGCGGTGACACGACCAGTCCAGCAGCGGTGGTGTAACGAGAGCGTCAACGTCGCCCGCTCCTGCCGCCCGACTGGACGCCGATCGCATCCGGATCGTAGACGCACGGGACGGTCGTCTCCTGAGCGGCCGATCGCCGGGGGCGTTCCCTGCCGGACCGGGTGTTCAGAAAACGTCAACGTTTTCGTTGACACTCGGGCAATGCGCTCCGCGGTGGACTCGTCGTCATCAGCCCCAATCATCGAGGAGCACGCATGTCCACCACCACGACCACCACCAGCAGGGCCCGCCGCTACGCGGCCAAGGTCGCCGTCCTCCTGACCGTTCCCCTCCTGATCGGATCGCTCGCCGCGTGCACCAGCGGCACGCCCGGAAGCGCCGAGCAGTCCCCGACCTCCGCGGGCTCGTTCAACGACTGGCAGGTCGACTACGCCTCCTGCATGCGGGGCGAGGGCGTCGACATGCCCGACCCGGCGTCGGACGGCGGAACCGCCGCGATCGGCGTCGACGAGGCCGGCTCCGAGGTCTTCCAGACCGCCTCCGAGACCTGCATGGCCCGTCTGGGCGAACCGCCGGCACCCGACGGTGAGACCTCGGTCGCCGATGAGTTCGAGGGCCAGCTCACGACGGCCGAGTGCTTGCGGGCCAACGGCGTCGACGTCGACGACCCGGTCAAGGGCGAAGCGATGGAGTTCCCCCTCGACATCCCCGAGGATGTGCTCGACACCTGCGGCCTCTCCGCAGGTGCGGGCAGCGGCAGCTCGACCGGCAGCGCCCGATGAGCACGCGACGCCGCGTCATCGCCGGCATCGTCTGCGCTGTCCTGTTCGTCGGCGGTGCAGCAGCCGTGGTGACTCTGGTCCCGGCCGCCGGGGCGACCCAGGAGGAGCCGCGCAGCAGCATCCCGACGGGCACCGCTCCGATCACGGCCGGCGACCTCGTCGGCACCACTCAGGTGACCGGCACGCTCGACTACGCCGACCAGCGCAAGGTCGGCAGCGGAGCAGGCATCGTGACCAGCGTCCCGGTGCCGGGCAGCACCGTGGCCCTCGGGGGCGCGCTCTACACCGTCGACAACGTTCCGGTCGTGCTGCTCCACGGCCCGCTGCCCGCCTGGCGGCCGTTCGCCTCCGGTATGGGCGACGGACCGGACGTCCAGCAGCTGGAGCAGAGCCTCGCAGCGCTCGGCTTCTTCGACCGCACCCCCGACAAGGAGTTCGCCTCCTCGACCGAGCGCGCGATCGTGCGCTGGCAGAAGGCGCTCGGCGTCCAGCAGACCGGTCGGCTGGAACTCGGTTCCGTCGTGTTCCTGCCGGGCGACGTCCGGATCGCCTCCGTCGACGCCGCCGTCGGGAGCCCTGCTGCCGCCGAGATCGTCACGGTGTCCTCCCTCGTGAAGCGCATCGAGGTGCAGCTCAAGCTGGCCGATCAGCGTCTCGGCGTCGTCGGCGCGAAGGTCGACGTCCGGTTGCCGGGCGGCGGGACGACGGCGGGAACCGTCACCGACGTCGGCGCGCCTGCCGAGACCGAGACGAACGGTCAGAAGACGACGACGATCCCCGTCGGAGTCGCGCTCGACGACCCGACCGCCGCCGCCGACCTCCAGCGGGCGAGCGTCACCGTCGGGTTCCCGACGGAGCGGCGGGAGAACGTGCTGTCGGTGCCGGTCGAGGCGCTCATCGCCGTCGACGACAAGTCCTTCGGAGTCGAGATCGTCGGCGAGGACGGCACCCGCACCACCGTGCCGGTCACGACCGGCCTGTTCGCCGACGGTCGCGTGGAGGTCTCGGGCGACGGCGTCCGCGCCGACCTCGACGTCGTGGTGCCGGCATCATGACCGCGTCCGGAGAGACCGCGCCCATCATCCGTCTCGCTGCCATCACCCGCGAGTACGGCGAACCGCCGACCCTCGCGCTCGCCGGTGTCGACCTGGTGATCGAGGAGGGGGAGTTCGTCGCGATCGTCGGACCGAGCGGCTCGGGGAAGTCGACGATGCTCAACCTGATCGGCACCCTCGACCGTCCGACGAGCGGGACGGCCCACATCGCCGGTGCCGACGTGGGCCGGCTGTCCGACGCGAGACTGTCGGCACTGCGTGCCTACCGGATCGGCTTCGTGTTCCAGCAGTTCCACCTCTCGGACGGCGTCAGCTCGGTGGACAACGTCGCGGACGGCCTCCTCTATACGGGGGTCCCTCGCGCCGAGCGGCGACGGCGCGCCGTCGACGCGCTCGAACGCGTCGGCCTCGGCCACCGCCTCGACCACCGCCCGACCCAGCTCTCCGGCGGTGAGCGGCAGCGCGTCGCGATCGCCCGCGCCGTGGTGGGCGATCCTCCGCTGCTTCTCGCCGACGAACCGACGGGCAACCTCGATTCCGTCTCGGGCGCGAGCATCGTGGAGCTTCTCCATGAACTGCACCGCGGCGGGACGACCGTCGTGGTGATCACCCACGACGCGGAGCTCGCCACCCGCCTGCCCCGCCAGGTCGTCATCCGCGACGGTCGCATCGTCGGCGACTCGGAGCGTGCAGCATGACCGGGGACCCGGGCCGCACCGCAGGCGGTCGGCGCTCCCGGCTCCTCGGTCGCGACGTTCTGGGGCTCGGCACGACCGGCCTCCGTGCTCGGCCGATGCGCGCCTTCCTCTCCGCGCTCGGCATCGCCATCGGGATAGCCGCGATGATCGCCGTTGTCGGCATCTCCTCGTCCAGTCAGGCGAGGCTGCAGGCTCAGCTCGCGCAGCTCGGCACCAACCTGTTGACCGTGCAGCCGGGCAAGAGTCTCCTGGGCACGGTGGTCACCCTCCCCGAGGACACCGTCGGCAAGGTCGGTCTCCTCGGCGGTGTCGAGCAGGTCGGCGGTGCCGGTGCGATGAGCGGGTTGTCCGTCTACCGCAGCAGCATGATCGATCCGGCCCAGAGCGGCGGACTCGGCGTGACCGCTGTCACCGATGGGCTGTTCGACGTCGTCGGAGGCACCCTCGCCGCGGGCGAGTGGCTCAACGCTGCGACGGGGAGCTTCCCGACCGTCGTCCTGGGCTCGAAGGCCGCCGAGCGCCTCGGCATCGCGACCGTCGGGTCGGTCATCCAGCTCGGCGGGGAGCACTTCACCGTCGTCGGTGTCCTCGATCCGGTCGCGCTCGCGCCCGAACTCGACACGACTGCGATGATCGGGCAGGCGATCGCAGCCGACCGCTTTGGTTTCGACGGCAAGCCGACCACCGTGTACGAACGGTCTCCGGAGGAGCTCGTGCCGCAGGTGCGCGCACTGCTGCCCCGCACGGTCAGCCCGTCGGCGCCGGAGGAGGTGTCGGTGTCGCGGCCGTCGGACGCCCTGGCCGCGAAGAACGCCGCCGATCAGGCGTTCACCGGTCTCCTCCTCGGGCTCGGGTCGGTCGCTCTGCTCGTCGGCGGCATCGGAGTGGCGAACACCATGGTGATCTCGGTGCTCGAGCGTCGTCGCGAGATCGGGTTGCGGCGAGCGCTCGGGGCGACCCGCGGGCACATCCGTTCGCAGTTCCTGATGGAGGCGCTCCTGCTGTCCGCTCTCGGAGGTGTCGCCGGTGCCCTGCTCGGCACCGGGGTCACGAGTGTCGTCGCGGCCGTGAACGGCTGGCCGATCTCGGTCCCTCCCGAGGTGCTGCTCGCCGGAATCGCAGCGACACTCGTGATCGGAGCGATCGCCGGGCTCTATCCGGCGATCCGCGCCGCGCGGACCCCGCCCACCTCGGCGCTGAGCGGCTGAGCGGCCGGTGACGGCG
>NZ_LIIN01000039.1 GCF_001634385.1 Rathayibacter tanaceti
GGCAGAACCGGGCGCCAGACCTGCCGCCAACAGCACCGCGAGCCGGTGGACGATCGCCGCCACCTCATCGAGGCCGTCGCCGCGCTTCATCGGCCTGACCGCGAGCGCCGCGGCAGCGTGCCCTCCTGCACGCGCAGGCGCCCTGCCTGGTCGAGCACGAACCCGCCGAAGGCCCCGAGGCGCCGACGTCCGCCGCGCCGTTCCAGGTGCAGCACGAGGTCGATCGCGCTGACCGTCTGCCGAGCGATCGCCTCCGGCCCGAGGCCTGCGAGTGCGCCGAGCGCCTCGAGACGGGCGGGCACGTCCTCGAGAGAGTTCGCGTGCAGCGTGCCCGCACCGCCGTCGTGCCCGGTGTTCAGCGCAGAGAGCAGCTCGCGCAGCTCGACTCCGCGGCACTCCCCCAGCACGAGTCGGTCGGGCCGCATCCGCAGCGCCTCCCGCACGAGCCGATCGAGACCGACAGCCCCGGCGCCCTCGAGGTTCGACTGCCGCGATTCGAGCGAGACGACGTGCGGATGCGCGGGGCGCAGCTCGCCGACGTCCTCGATCGCGATGATCCGCTCCGATGCGGGCGCAGAGCTCAGCAGCGCTCCGAGCAGAGTCGTCTTCCCCGATCCGCCGGCGCCGGTGATCAGCAGATTCCAGCGCTCGAGAACCGCGCGGCGCAACAGCCGGACCCCCGGAGCGTCGAGCATCTCTGCCCCCTCGAGCCCCTCGAGCGTCCACGACTCGGCGCGCGGCACCCGCACCGAGATCAGCGCACCGCCGGTGGCGACGGGCGGCAGGACGACGTGCACGCGCACCCCGTGGCGCAGCCGCACGTCCACGCAGGGGCTCGCCTCATCGACGTGCCTGCCTCCGGCGGCGACGAGTGACACCGCGAGCCGCCGGGCGCCTGAGGAGTCGAGCGTCCACTCGGGCACACGCTCCGCGCCACCCCCGCGATCGACCCACAGGCCGGCTCCACCATTGACGAAGAGATCCGTGACCGCAGGGTCGGCGGCATGCGGGGCGAGGAGGCCGAGGCTCACCGCGGCCGGCCGGACCGGTCTCGGCTCGCGGCGATGCTCGGCGGGGATGAGGGGCACGAAATCGGGACTCATCCCCGCACGCTAGGAGCCGGCGCCACCGACCGGAGCACGACGACTCCGATCGGTGGAGAGGACCGTGATCGCCCCAGCTGTGGAGGAGCCGCTGCACCGCGTCGAGCGGAAGACCGGGCGCCCGGTGGCCGGTTGCCCGGGGCCCACGACGAACGCCCCCGCGAGCAGGGCTCGAGCGGGGGCGTGCGTCCCGGCGGGAGGAACCGACGGGAAGAAGGGGGCGGCACCCATTGGGGGGAACAGGTGCCGCCTCGGCGGCGCTGGATTGGGGGGAATCGCTTGCGCCGCAGAGCCGAACTTTCGTCCGGCCGTACGCCACTGTAGGGGAAGGACGGCGAATCGCCAAGTCCAGCCGCGCACCTCTGCGGAATCTGAGGAGAACTGGGCCGGACATTCAGGTTCGGCTCCCGCCTGATCCTGACCGGGGTCGAGCGCTACGGTGGTGCGAGGCCGACCGCGTGGGTCGGCTAACGTCGCACTCGCGAAGGAGCGAATCGCAGATGTCCACTTCCTCCGGAGCCGGCGGCACGACCGCCATCGACAATCTCCTCCACGAGACTCGGCGCTTCCCGCCGCCGGCCGAGTTTGCGGCCGGCGCCGTCGCGACGGGCGCGCTCTACGAGGAGGCCGCGACCGATCGGCTCGCTTTCTGGGCCGCGCGCAGCCGCGAGCTGCTGCACTGGCACACGCCGTTCACCAGGACCCTCGACTGGAGCGAACCGCCCTTCGCGACGTGGTTCGACGACGGCGAGCTGAACGTCGCCTACAACTGCCTCGACCGGCACGTGCTCGCCGGGCACGGCGACCGCGTCGCGATCCACTGGGAGGGCGAGCCCGGCGACTCCCGCTCGCTCACCTACGCCGAGCTCACTGCCGAGGTGAAGCGAGCCGCCAACCTGCTGACGAGCCTCGGCATCCGAGCGGGCGACCGGGTCGCGATCTACCTCCCGATGATCCCGGAGGCGGTGGTCGCCATGCTCGCGGTCGCCCGCCTCGGCGCGGTCCACTCGGTCGTCTTCGGCGGCTTCAGCGCCGAGAGCCTGCGTGCTCGCATCGACGATGCGGAGGCGAAGCTCGTCATCACCGCCGACGGCGGTTGGCGCAAGGGCGCCGTCTCGCCTCTCAAGCCGGCGGTCGACGCGGCGCTCGCCCTCGGCGGCGAGTCCGGCGTGCGGCACGTCCTCGTGGTGCGCCGCGGAGGCAACGAGGTCGACTGGCACGGTGGCCGCGACCTGTGGTGGCACGAGGAGATGGTCGCGGTCGACGCCGACCATGTCGCGAAGCCCTTCCCGGCCGAACAGCCGCTGTTCATCCTCTACACGAGCGGCACCACCGGGAAGCCGAAGGGCATCCTGCACACCAGCGGCGGCTACCTGACCCAGGTGGCCTTCACCCACCGCGCCGTCTTCGACCTCCGCCCCGAGACGGACGTCTACTGGTCGACCGCCGACGTGGGCTGGATCACCGGCCACAGCTACGTCGTCTACGGCCCACTCGCCAACGGAGCCACCCAGGTGATGTACGAGGGCACCCCCGACAGCCCGCACCCCGGCCGATGGTGGGAGATCGTCGAGAAGCACGGCGTGACGATCCTCTACGCGGCGCCCACCGCGATCCGCTCGTTCATGAAGCTCGGACGGCAGATCCCGCAGCGCTTCGACCTGTCGAGCCTGCGTCTGCTCGGCTCGGTCGGCGAGCCGATCAACCCGGAGGCGTGGATCTGGTATCGCGATGTGATCGGCGGCGGCCGGACTCCGATCGTCGACACCTGGTGGCAGACCGAGACGGGCGCGATGATGGTCTCGCCTCTGCCGGGCGTCACCACACTGAAGCCCGGATCTGCTCAGGTGGCCCTGCCCGGAATCTCGATCGACGTCGTCGATGACGACGGAACCCCGGTGGGCCCCGACGAAGGCGGACTCCTGGTGGTCACCGAGCCGTGGCCGTCGATGCTGCGCGGCATCTGGGGTGACCGGGAGCGGTACGTCGAGACGTACTGGTCGACGTTCGGCGACCGCTACTTCGCCGGAGACGGCGCCCGCCGCGACCGCGACGGCGACCTCTGGCTGCTCGGTCGCGTGGACGACGTGATGAACGTCTCCGGCCACCGCCTCTCGACGGCCGAGATCGAGTCGGCCCTGGTCTCGCACCCGGTCGTGGCGGAGGCGGCGGTCGTGGGAGCGGCGGACGAGACCACCGGACAGGCGGTCGTCGCCTTCGTCATCGCCAAGGCGAGCCGGGCCGAGGAACTCGCCGACGGGCACGACGAGCTCGAGGCCACGCTGAAGTCCCACGTCGCCGAGCACATCGGCGCGATCGCCCGCCCCCAGCGCATCATCGTGGTGCAGGAGCTGCCGAAGACCCGCTCCGGCAAGATCATGCGCCGCCTGCTCCGCGATGTGGCGGAGGGGCGTGCCGTGGGCGACACGACGACCCTGGCCGACACGCAGGTGATGGCGGTGATCACCTCCGCGATGGCCGCGGACTGACAGGGGTCCCGGGCGGAGCCGCGCCGGCGGGGAGGCCGCCCGGGGCACGACGCGGTCGGGATCAGTCGAAGGCGACGATCAGCTCGACCTCCACCGGAGCGCCGAGCGGCAGCTCGGCCACGCCCACGGCCGAGCGCGCGTGACGGCCCGCCTCACCGAACACGTCTCCGAGCAGCTCCGAGGCACCGTTGACCACTCCGGGCTGACCGGTGAAGCCGGAGGCGGAGGCGACGAACCCCGTGAGCTTGACGATGCGCGTCACGCGGTCCAGCGATCCGATCGCGTCGGCGACCGCCGCGAGCGCGTTGAGCGCGCAGATGCGGGCGAGATCCTTCGCCTGCTCGGGCGACACCTCAGCACCGACCTTGCCCGCCAGTGGCAGCGCGCCGTCGACGAAGGGGATCTGACCGGCCGTGTACACCACTCCGCCGTGGACGACCGCCGGGACGTACGCGCCGGCCGGGACAGCGACGTCGGGGAGCTCGATGCCGAGCTCCGCGAGCCGCTCGGCGATCACGCGTCGGCCTCTGCGACGGGACGCTTGAGGTAGGCGACGAGCCCTCCCTCGGGCCCGGTCACGATCTGCACGAGCTCCCACCCCTCGGAACCCCACGTGTTGAGGATCGCCGTGGTGTTGTGGATCATCAACGGGGTGGTGACGTACTCCCAGCGCGGGACGGACATGGCTCTCCTCGAGTGCGGCCGGTGCGGGACGACTGCTGAGCGCCGCACATCGGCGGGATGGGGGCCGCGGCTCGTCCGAGCGCGGCGACTACGCTGATTCTATGTCGGGGCAGGGCGGGACCAGAGTCGTGAAGACCATCGGAGGTGCCGTCGGCAGCCTGATCGGCATCGTCGCGATGAGCATCGTCGCAGGGGTCCTGGTGGCCGCCTCCGTCACGCCGGCGATCGCGCTGAGCGGCATGGCCGCCGGCAATACGGTCGAGATGTTCGACAACCTCCCCGAGTACCTCGAGATCGGCACCCTCGCAGAGAAGAGCGACGTCTATGCCAAGGACTCGGCCGGCGGCGACGTGCTGCTCGCCTCCTTCTATGCGCAGAACCGGGTGCAGGTCGGCTGGGACGAGATCTCGCCGTTCGTGATGGATGCGGTCATCGCCTCGGAGGACCCGCGCTTCTACGAGCACGGCGGCGTCGATCTTCTCGGGACGGTTCGCGCGGCGGCGACCACCGCCCTGGGCGCCGACGTGCAGGGCGGCTCCTCCATCACCCAGCAGTACGTCAAGAACGTTCTCGTGCAGAAGGCGGAGGGGCTCAGCGATCCGATCGAGCGCGACGCGGCCTACCGCGAGGCGACCGAGACCACACCGGAGCGCAAGGTGGCCGAGATGCGCTTGGCGATCGGCCTCGAGAAGGAGTACGCCAAGAACGACATCCTTCTCGGGTACCTCAACATCGCGCTGTTCGGAGGCACCGTCTACGGCATCGAGGCCGCCGCCCGCTACTACTTCGGCGTCAGCGCGAAGGACCTCTCGCTCGCGCAGTCGGCGGCGCTCGTCGCGATCGTCAACAACCCCGAGAAGTTCCGCTTCGACCGACCGGACGATCCGGCGAACCTCGCGGCGGAGGGCTACCCGAGCACGCTCGATCGGCGCAATTACATCATCAACCGCATGGACCTCGAGTCGAAGGTGACGACCGAGCAGGTGCAGGAGGCGGCCGCGACGCCGGTCTCCCCCAGGATCACCGAGCCCAGCACCGGCTGCCAGACAGCCGGAGTCGCCGCCTTCTTCTGCGACTACGTGACCTGGGTGATCAAGAACGACGACGCGTTCGGCGCGAGTCAGGACGAGCGCGACGCGACCTTCAAGCGCGGCGGCTACCAGATCTACACGACCCTCGACTCCGATCTCCAGCAAGCGGCCGTGTCCGCCACCGACGCGTGGGTGCCGAAGTCGATGGCGAACGTGAACATCGGCAGTGCGAGCGTCTCGGTCGAGGTCGGCACCGGCCGAATCCTCGCGATGACGCAGAACAAGGACTACTCCAACGACCCCACCGTGACGGGCGCGAACTACACGAGCGTCAACTACAACACCGACTTAGGCCACGGCGGCTCCTCCGGCTTCCAGGTGGGCTCGACCTACAAGGTGTTCACCCTCGCGGAGTGGCTCCAGGAGGGGCACTCCCTCAGCGAGAGCGTCGACGGCACCCGCCGCGCGTACACGACGTTCCGAGACAGCTGCGAGCCCGGCGGGGTCTACTACGGCGGTGAGCCCTGGAACCCCGGAAACGACGAGGGCGGCAACGGAGGTGTCACCACGGCGCTCCAGGCCACCACCGGTTCCATCAACACCTCTTTCGCCGCAATGGCGCAGCAGCTCGACCTCTGCGGTATCCGCAACACGGCACTCTCGATGGGCGTGCATCGCGCCGACGGGACGGAGCTGCAGAAGCTGGCCCCGGCCATCCTCGGCACCAACGAGATCGCACCGCTGACGATGGCCACCGCCTTCGCGGGTTTCGCCAACAAGGGAACCGTCTGCACCCCGATCGCCATCGACCGGATCGTGGATCGCACGGGCGCCGATATCGCTCCGCCCTCCTCCGAGTGCACGCAGGCCCTCTCGGAGGATGTCGCGGCTACAGCCGCGTTCGCGCTCCAGCAGGTGGTGTCAGGAGGAACCGGCGCGCCGTCGAACCCGAAGACGGGCGTTCCGCACCTCGGCAAGACCGGCACCACCGACAAGGCGGTGCACACGTGGATGGTCGGTGCGAGCACCGAGGTCGCCACGGCGACCTGGGTCGGCAACGTACGGGGGTCGAGCTCGATGCGGTCCTTCTTGCTCAAGGGAGTCAACGCTGGTCAGGTGCGCCACCAGATCTGGCCGCGGATCATGCGGGTCGCCGATGCGAAGTACGGAGGCTCAGCGTTCCCCGCCCCCTCCCAGGCCCTCGTCGACGCGTCGCAGCAGGCGGTTCCGCAGGTGACTGGCCAGAGCCCCGCTGTGGCCACCGCCCGACTGCGGTCGGTCGGATTCACGGTGAGGGTCGACGCCGCCCCCGTCCCCTCCGACCGGCCCGCCGGCACCGTCGCCAGGACAGACCCGCCCGCGGGGTCGCGCGTCGCCAAGGGCGCGCAGATCACCCTGCGGATCAGCGCGGGCACGGCGGCCCCGTCGCCGGGCGGCTGACACGGGGCGTGCGCTCGGAAGCGTCCGGCAGAATGAACGCGGTCGCGCTCGCGGCCGAGTCGCGAGAGAAGGACCCATGACCGGACGGACCCGTCGCCCCCTCACCACAGCCCTCGCGTCGGCCGCTGCGGCAGGCGCCGCCGCCGCCGCCGCGTGGGGCATCGGCGTCGAGCGCACGCTCTTCACGGTGCGGCGCACGTCGTTCCCCGTTCTTCCCTCCGGAGCCGACCCGATCCGCATCCTGCACGTCTCCGACCTGCACATGGCTCCGTGGCAGTCGAAGAAGCAGGAGTGGATCCGCTCGCTGCTCGCCCTCGCGCCGGACGTCGTCATCGACACCGGCGACAACCTCGGCCACCGCGACGGCGTGCTGGGTATCCGCCGTGCCCTCAAGCCCTTCGCCGGGATCCCCGGAGCGTTCGTGAACGGCTCCAACGACTACTTCGGGCCGCGGCTGAAGAATCCGCTCCGCTACTTCCGCGGACCCTCGAAGAATCCGGAGCAGCACGAGGCCGATCTCGACACCGAGGGACTCACCGACTTCTTCGCCGGGGCACTCGGCTGGATCGACCTGAACAACCGCGCTCAGAGCATCACGGTGAAGGGCACGCGGATCGAGCTCTTCGGGGTGGACGACCCGCACATCGGGCTCGACCGCATCGACCTCGTCGCAGGAGCGGTCGACGAGCTGCGCGCAGCCGAGGAGGAGCCGGTCGGAGTCAGCATCGGCGTCGCCCACGCGCCGTACCAGAGGGTCCTCGACGACTTCGTCGCGCGGGGAGCGGAGGTGATCCTCGCCGGTCACACCCACGGCGGCCAGGTCTGCGTGCCCGGCTTCGGCGCGCTGGTCACCAACTGCGACATCCCGCGCGACAAGGTCGCGGGCTCGAGCACCTGGAACAACGGCCTCCGCAGCTCCCACCTCAACGTCTCCGCCGGAGTCGGCACCTCCATCTACGCTCCCGTGCGCTTCGCCTGCCGCCCCGAGGTGACCCTGGTGACGCTGGTCCCCTCGGCCTGACGACCGGTGTCCGACGGGAGGCCGGAAATCGGCTACTATTGATGAGGCTCGTGAGCGGTTCTCCGTGATGAGTACGCCGGGGTGTGGCGCAGCTTGGTAGCGCGCCTCGTTCGGGACGAGGAGGTCGTGGGTTCGAATCCCGCTACCCCGACCGGTGAGAAGCCCGGCCAGGATCAATGATCCGGCCGGGCTTCGTCGTTGCCGGGCGCCTCGCTGACGGGCACCTCGTTGCCGGCTTCGCCCGGCCGCGCCTCGGGAGTCTCCCGGTGCGACTCCCGGCCCGGTCACAGCCGCGTCGGGAAAGAATGTTCTTCCGCCGTCGTCGTCGACTCCGCCCGCCGATCGACGAGAGGAGCACCGTGCCCCGGTCGCTCACCCGCCTCAGCCTCACACTCCTCCTCGGCGTGCCCTACCTCGCCGCCCTCGCCGCGATCGCCTTCTGGCCGACTCCGGTCGACGCCGCGATCGACGGCGACCTGGGGCGAGTCACGTCCTGGTTCGCCCGTCACGGACTGCCCGCGGTCGACTACGGCTTCATCGAGTCGGCGGCGAACATCGCGCTCTTCATCCCCCTGGGTCTGCTCGTCGCGCTCAATCTGCGCCCACGACGGGCATGGATCGCCGTGTTGGTCGGCGCGGTCACCAGCAGCGTGATCGAGCTCGGTCAGCTCCTGTTCCTCGCTGCCCGATTCGCCACGGCGCACGACGTGCTGATGAACACCTCGGGAGCCGCGCTGGGTGCCGTCGCCGGTGTCCTTCTGAGCACCGTCATGAGCGCACGCGAACGCCGGAGGGCCGCGGAGTGGGACGACGCCTTCGCGCACCTACCTCTCCACGGCGCCTCCGGCGTCGCGGCGGACGGGCCCGGTCGCGCGAGCTGAGACGCCCCGCGACCGCCCGGCTCAGCGACCCAGGCCGCGGTACTCCCAGCCGGCCGCACGCCAGGCGGCGGGGTCGAGGCAGTTACGTCCGTCGACGATGAAGGGATTGCCGACCTTGGCCGCAGACGCGACGGGGTCGAGACCGCGGAACTGCTTCCACTCGGTGACCACCACGACGGCGTCGGCCCCCGCGAGCGCCTCGTCGACATCGGCCGTGTACGTGATCTCGGGGTACTTGCGGCGGGAGTTCTCGATCGCCTCGGGATCGGTCGCGACGACGATCGCGCCGAGATCGTGGAAGCGCGCCGCAACGTCGAGTGATGGCGAGTCGCGGATGTCATCAGACTCCGGCTTGAAGGCCAGGCCGAGAACCGCAATACGCCGGCCGGCAACCGAGCCGCCGAGACCCTCGGAGACGAGGTCGACGACCCGCTGACGGCGGCGGAGGTTGATCGCGTCGACCTCCTTGAGGAAGGCGACCGAGTCGCCGACACCGAGCTCGTCGGCACGCGCCGAGAACGCGCGGATGTCCTTCGGGAGGCAGCCGCCGCCGAAGCCGATGCCGGCGTTGAGGAAGCGACGTCCGATGCGCACGTCGTAGCCGATCGCGTCTGCGAGCTGCGTGACGTCGGCACCGGTCACCTCCGCGATCTCGGCGATCGCGTTGATGAACGAGATCTTGGTCGCGAGGAAGGCGTTGGCCGAGACCTTGACCAGCTCGGCGGTGGCGTAGTCGGTGACGACCAGCGGTGTGTCGGCGGCCAGCGCGGTCGCGTAGACCTGGTCGAGGGTCGCCGTCGCCGTCGCTCCGGCCTCGCCCTCCGGCACACCGTAGACGAGGCGGTCGGGGCTGATCGTGTCCTGCACGGCGAACCCCTCCCTCAGGAACTCGGGGTTCCAGGCGAGCGTCGAGCCGGAGGACGCGATGCGCTCAGCGAGGCGGGCCGCCGTGCCGACCGGCACGGTGGACTTGCCCACAACGAGCGAGCCGGGCTCGAGGTGCGGCAGAAGGGCATCGATCGCGGAGTCGACGTAGGTCATGTCGGCCGCGTTCTCGCCCGGCTTCTGGGGGGTGCCGACGGCGACGAAGTGCACGGCGGCACCGGCCGCATCGGCCATGTCGGTCGAGAAGCGCAGACGGCCGGACGCGACGCCCGAGGCGAGCAACTCGGGCAGTCCAGGCTCGAAGAACGGGGCGGTTCCGGCCGAGAGGGCGTCGATCTTCTTCTGATCGACGTCGATGCCGATGACGTCGTGGCCTAGTTCGGCCATCGCAGCAGCGTGGACGGCACCGAGATAGCCGCAGCCAATCACAGAAAGCTTCACAGAGGGTCTCCGAATCGTGGCAGGTTCGTGTCGCGGACGCGACGGTGAGGAGGAGCGGTGTGACGCGACGGTCGTGTCTGCGCGCGCCACCGCGCGACTACCGCCGCGCCAATGCTCTCAGATCGCGGGACACGTCGGCGACCGCGGCAGCGATCTGCGCGGCGACACGCTCATGAGTGGCCTCGCTGCGGCCGATAGGGTCGTCGATGTCGTCGCCGCCGTCGCCTCGCGGCGCTCGGCCCCGATGAGCGGCGGCGAGCCGGACGACGGCCCGGAGCCGAGCCGCCGGATCCTCGATGACCGGGAGCGGCACCTCCCGCAGCACGAAGGGGAGCACCCGGGCGAACTCAAGCAGGGTGAAACCGCGAAGAAGGAGGGACGGAAAGCTCCGAGACGCATCGACGAGGTGCTCGCGAGTCATTGTGAGCAGGAGATCGGCCCCGCCGACGAGCGTCTCGTTCAGCACCGAGCTCCGGTGCGCCGAGGGGTCGCCGCCGTGGACGACGGAGAACCGCGCCGACATCGGATCCATCGGGACACCATCACGAGTGCGTACGCCGGCGCTCGTGAAGGCGAACAGCGGACCTCCCTCGGGCGATGTGGCCTCGGCGAGCGACGCGCGGAGCAGCTGCTCCGACATCGGCGAGCGGCAGATGTTGCCCGTGCAGACCGAGAGCACGGTGAAGACAGGACTCTCGGAGGCCGCATCGGACTCGTCCGGGCGCCAACCCCGACGTGCGCGGCGGGACGGGTCGTCGCCCGGGAACATCATCGCCGGCCGCTCAGGCCGACGTCGGAGTCGGCTCGGCGGCTGCGTCCGGGCGGGCGCCGGAACGCTCCGAACCGTAGTAGCTCGTGTAGTAGTAGCCGTAGCCGCGGCCGACCTGCCCGCGCGGCGGGACGCGGTTCAGGATCACGCCGAGGGTGTGTCCGCTGACGCGCTCGAGGTTCTGAATCGCCTTGCCCAGCTCGTCTGTCGTGGTTTTGCCAGCCGAAATCACGACGAGGGCACCATCGGTGCGAGCCGTGAGGATCGCTCCGTCGGTGACGGGGAGCAGCGGCGGCGCATCGACGATGACGATCGCCTCGCGAGCGATCTCGTGCAGCAGGATGTCCATACCGTTGGAGCCGAGGAGCTCGGAGGGGTTCGGCGGGATCGATCCGGCACCCAGCACCCACAGGTTGCCCGACGGGCCCCAGGCTGGAGGACGTCCTGCAGCTCGGCCTTGCCGATCAGCAGGTCGGTCAGGCCGACGCCGGGCACCAGCCCGAAGGACTTGGCCACCGTGGGCTTGCGGAGGTCGCCGTCGACGACGACGGTGCGCTGACCGGAGGCGGCGAGGGTGACGGCGAGGTTGGCGGTCACGGTCGACTTGCCGTCCGAGGGGAGCGGGCTTGTGACGACGATGATGCGCGGCGGACTGTCGATGTTCATGAACTGGAGGTTGGTGCGCAGTTCGCGCAGCGACTCGGCCAGCGCGTGCTTGCCATCCGACTTCACGTAGTCGGTCGTGTCGGCCTCGGGGACGATGCGGTTGGTCTCGTTCAGCCGCTTGTCCACGGGGAGCGTGCCGACGACCGGCAGGTCGAACAGGCGCTCGACCATCTCGGCCGTGCGGATGCGGCGGTCGAGAGTGTTGCGGACGAAGGCGTAGACGAGGCCGATGACGAGACCGGCGAGCGCGCCGACCGCGAGGACCAGACGGAGGTTCGGGAAGGCCGGCGAGGAAGGCAGGGCCGCGGTCTGGAGGACGGTGAGTGTGACGGTGTCGCCGACGCCCGTCTCCTGGTTGACCTGCTGCACCTTGGTGGCGATCGCCGAGACCCAGGCGTCGGCGAGCTTCTGCGCGCCCTCGGGGGTCGAGGCCGTCGCGCTGACCTTGAGGACGGGAGCGACCGTGTCGGGCTGCACCGAGATCGCCGCGATGAGCGTGGCCGGCGAGACGTCGAGACCAAGGCTGTCGATCGCGATCTGCGCCACGTCACGCGACGTGGCGATGGGCACATAGGTCGCAAGGCTCGACTTGGCGACCGACTGGGCGATCTGCTGCGTGTAGATCTCCTGGCTCTCGTCCGTGCCGCCCGTCGTGGCGACCGAGACGAGGCCCTGCGAGTCGGCGACGTAGCGCGGAGTCTGGGTCAGCGACCAGCCGAAGGCGACGAGGGTGCCGAGGAGGATCGCGGCGACGATCGGGATCCAGTGGTCCCGCAGAAGCCGGAGGACGTCTCGTAGTTCCACAGGGTCAGATTCCTTCGCTGATCATGATCGCACGGCACGTGACGAAGACGGGTGCTGTCGAATTCTGACACAGCGCCCGCACCCCTCAGACGCAAGGCGCGTCATGCGTGCCACCCGTCGGGGGTGGTCGGAAGAGGAGGCGTTCTCGTGATCACGCCGAGGTCCTCCAGTTCGCTCACCGCGGCCTCCACAGCGGCCTCGGCATCGACGCCGACGGGCGGGGGGCCGACCTCTTCGAGGACCGACGCGACCAGACCGGCGACATGAGCCCCACGATCGGCGTGCCGCCACACCACGGGCCCGATCCCGGAGAGGCGCACGAGGACATCGTTGCAGAAGACGAGCAGCTGTCCGTCGGGCAGCTCGACCGCGTCGTCGGCCGGAGTGCGCACGAGCGCGCCGGGAGGTACCTCCCCGGCAGCCCCGAGCGGCACTGCGCTCACGTCGCCCCACGCCGCGGGAGCCGGCGCGCCGAGCCCGGCGAACGCCTCCTCGACGAGGTGCACCACGCTCCCCGCCTCGGAGTAGACCAGGCGACGCACTCCGCCCAGAGCGGTGAGAGTGCGCACCAGCCCGGTGATGGGGCGGGGCCTGGCCGAGAGGTAGGAGGTCTGCGGCACGAGGTCCTCGATCGCCTCGATCGGATCGACGGGCTCGAGGTAGGGCGCGTCGACGGCGTCGCGGCGCTCGAGCAGCACGACGCCCGCGAGCACGAGGGGCACGTCCGGCGCGGGCCGCAGCCCGAGCGCGGTGGGGGCCAGTTGGGCCTTGGGCGCGGAGCCGCTGAGCGGCTTCACCGAGAGCGGCTTCGGATAGGGCAGGACTCGCCCCTCGGAGGTGACCCCGACCGTCTCGTCCGTGACATAGCCGAAACGGGATCCGAGCGTGCGGGCGATCGTGGTCTTGCCTGTCCCCGAGGCGGCGACGAACGCGAGTACATGACCGTCCTCGTCGGCGATGCCGCAGGCGTGCAGCATCAGCAGGTCGCCGCGCCGTTCGCCGATCGCTTCGACGGTCAGGGTCGAGGTGAGCGACTCCTCCAGCTGGGCGACACTGGTCGAGGACACGCGCATCCCGGTGCCGACCTGCCGGGTCGGGGTCGGTGCGACTTCGGCGAGCACGTCGCGGGCGGCGGAGTCCGGGTCAGCCGCGCAGCACGCCCAGCTGTCCGCGATCCTCGCCGCGTCCTCCTCGCTGACGCCCGCACCGAAGACGACGCGGAACGGGGTCTCGAGCACCGAGACGGACAGGGTTCTGGGCGCAGAGGCCCTCACGCCGGCGATCAGTACGCTCCGTCGCGGGCGAGCACGGCTCGCGCGGTCTTGAAGAGGATCACGACGTCGCCGGTCATCGACCAGTTCTCGACGTAGTAGAGGTCGAGGCGCACGGTGTCCTCCCACGACAGATTGGAACGCCCGCTGACTTGCCAGAGGCCGGTGATGCCCGGCTTCATCAGGAAGCGGCGGTGCACGTGCTCCTCGTACTGCTCGACCTCGCGCGCCAGCGGCGGGCGGGGGCCGATCAGCGACATGTCGCCGCGGAAGACGTTGAGGAACTGCGGCAGCTCGTCGAGGCTGAAGCGTCGGAGGAACGCTCCCACGCGGGTGACCCGCGGATCCTTGGCCATCTTGAACAGGATCGTGTTGCCCTCCGCCCGCTGCTCGGAGGCCAGCGCGGCCAAGCGGGCCTCGGCGTCGACGACCATCGAGCGGAACTTGAGCATCTCGAACGTCGCGCCGTTCAGGCCGATGCGCTCCTGACGGAACAGCACGGGTCCGGGACTCGTCGCCTTGACCAGCACGGCGACCACAACGAGGACCGGTGCACTGAGCAGGATCAGCATGGTCGAGGCGAGGATGTCGAACAGCCGCTTGGCGAAGCGCTGACGACCGTCGAAGCGCGGAGTCTCGACGTGGATCAGCGGCAGTCCGGCGACCGGGCGGGTGTGGATCCGGGGTCCGCCGATGTCGGTCAGGCTCGGCGCGACGACCAGGTGCTCGCGCCCGGGCTCGAGAGTCCAACTCAGCTCGCGGATGCGCTGCGGGGCGAGCTCGTCCGAGCTCGTGACGACGACAGTGTCGGCCCCGGTGGCGTCCATCACAGCGCGCACGCCGTCGACCCCGGCGAAGCCGTGGACCGCGAGGCCGGAGAGCTCCGGCTCGTCGCGCAGTGCCTCCGCGCCTCCGACCGAGGTCGAGACCGCGCCGACGAGCTTGTAGCCGGCCTCACTCCCCCGGCGCAGCTCGCGGGCGGTGTGCAGCACGCTCGCGCGAGAGCCGAGCAGCACCACCTGGCTCGAGAAGCGGCCGGACCGGCGCTGGCGGGTGAGCCACGAGCGCCAGACCACGCGCCCGACGCAGATCAGCACGATGCCCGCGGGGAACGCCGTGATGATGTAGCCGCGCGCCAGCAGGATCTGCAGGAGGTAGGCGATGATCGCGACGATGCCGAACAGCCAGATCGAGGCGTCGACGACCCGGCGGTACTCGACGTAGCCGGTGCCGACGATGCGGCGGTCGCGGGTGTCGAACACCTGGAGGGCGAGGAGCCAGCCCACAGAGAGCCCGACCGACACCCACGTGTAGCTGATGGCGATGTCTGCGGGGTTCTGGAATCCCACGTCCGAGTTCAGGTTCAGGTCGAACCAGTACAGCTGAGTGCCGAAGACGGAGAGGATGATCGCGATCACGTCGGTGATCAGCAGACGCCGGCGGTAGTCCTGCTCCCACGACGGACGGCGCTTCGGCGTGGTCCCCTGCGCCGTCATCGTTCCCCCCGCCCTGTCCTGCTGCTGTGCCGAAAGGCGTAATTCCGTTTCCGGTGATGTCACTTCGCCAGGCTACCCACTTCCTCGTTTCCGATGGGTGTCGGAGAGGCGAGCGTTCCTCCCCGGGTCATCCGCGGAGCCGTCCGCGACTCTCCTGGAGGTAGCACGCGCCGCAGAGAGCCTCGTAAGTCACCGCCGCTCCGTCGATCGCGACCTGATCTCCGTCGAACACGAACCGACCGTCGAGCACGCGCCCGTTGAAGATCGCTTTGCGCCCGCACCGGCAGATCGTCTTGAGCTCCTCGAGGGCATGGGCGATTTCGAGCAGCCGGCGGCTCCCCGGGAAGGCCGCAGTACGGAAGTCGGTGCGGATGCCGTAGGCGAGAACGGGGACGTTCTCGAGGATCGCGATGCGGAGCAGATCGTCGACGTGGGACTCGGCGAGGAACTGGGCCTCGTCGACGAGCAGGGCGCTCACGTCGCGCGCCGACTCGGCGAACACACGCTCGCGCGCGGCGGTGAAGACGGCGACAGGATCGCCGTCGGGCTCGAAGAGGATGTCCACCGGACGGGTCGCACCGAGACGCGAGACGATGAGCGCGTCGCCCTTCGTGTCGACCGCCGGCTTCGCGAGCAGCACGCGGTGGCCGCGCTCCTCGTAGTTGTGCGCCGCCTGGAGGAGCGAGGTGCTCTTGCCGCTGTTCATGGCGCCGTAACGGAAGTACAGCTTGGCCATCAGGTCTCCTCGGGGCTGGTGCGGAGGCGGCTGCCCCGATGCGGGTCGACGGGGCTCACGGGAGGAGCCCGTCCTCGCCGGCACGCCTGATGAGGTCGGCGCGCCGGCCGGCGGGGCGCCCTGCCGCGCTGTACTTCCGGCGCACCCGCTGGAGGTAGGTCTTCGCCGTCTCGAACTGCACGTTCATCTTCGCGGCCACCTCGGGAGTCGTGGAGCCGGACGCGTAGAGCCGCAGCGCCTCCAGCTCTCCCGCGCTCAGCCGCGGGCGCTGCTGGGTCGCGACTCCCGACGGCAGTGGCCGCCACTGCGCCGCGGAGACGTCGGCGGAGCGCATCTCGAGCGCAGCCCGGGTCTGCTCCATCACGTCGCGCATCGGCCGAGACTTGGCGAGATGCCGCAGGGCGCCGGCCCGGAGCGTGCGCTCGTGGATCTCGTCGTCCTCGCTCTCAGAGAGGACGACGACCGCGGCGCCCGCCGCGCGGCAGGTGCGGATCCGTGCCTCGATCGAGATCGGCTCGCGGACCTCGACGTCCATGATGACGACCTGGGTGGGGAAGACATCGCTCGTGACGAGATCAGGCCAGGTCGCGGCTCCGATCACCAGCTCGAAATCGGGTGCGTGCGATCGGATCCACGTGCTCATCGCAGCGAGGAGGTCCTCGTGGGTGTCGAGGAGCCCGAGCCGGACCGGCCTCCGGGCCTCGACATCGAGGCTCCCGGCCGAGGGGCCCGACGCGGAGGAGCCGGGCGCGGGCTCACCGGAGCGGGTGACCATGCCGACGATCCTACTGGCGGGTGGTCGAGCCGCCGGCTCAGAAGAGGGTCGGCTGGCCGACCCCCGGCAGGAGCGCCGCCTTGTCGGGACCGAGCTCTCCGATCAGCAGGCCGTCGTGCTGCAGCGCGTTCCGCTCGCCGCCGAGTGTGCGCAGCGTGCCCAGCGACCCGAGAGCGGAGGAGCGGACCGAGCCCGTGGCGGGATCCTCCTCGCCGCGCTCAAGCCCGTGATCGCGCATCAGGGGACGGATGCGTGCGGACAGCCAGCGGCGGTACTCCTGTGGCGCGTAGACGGCGCGGCCGGGGTAGAGCGAGCGGTAGCGCTCGAGCACCTCGGGGTGCTCGTGCGCGAGCCACTCGAAGAACCACTCCTTCACGCCGGGCTTGAGGTAGAGCGTCGAGTACATGATGCTGCTCGCGCCGGCGTCACGGCACGCACGCAGAGAAGCGTCGAGGTGGGCGCGCGTGTCGGTGAGGAACGGCAGGATCGGCATCAGGAACACCGAGCACTCGAATCCCGCCTCGCGCGCGGCCGTGACGGTCGCAAGCCGGGCCGCCGCCGTCGGCGCTCCCGGTTCGACGGAGCGCTGCAGGTCCTCGTCGTACACAGCGATCGAGACTCCGAGGTCGACCGGCACGTGCTCGGCGGCCTCACGGAGCAGCGGCAGGTCGCGGCGGAGCAGCGACCCCTTCGTGAGGATCGACAGGGGCGTGCCCGAGGCGGCCAGCGCCGCGATGATGCCGGGCATCAGCCGGTAACGACCCTCTGCCCGCTGGTAGGGATCGGTGTTCGTGCCCAGAGCGACGGGGTGCCTGCCCCAGCTCGGCTTCGCCAGCTCGCGCGTGAGCACCTCGGCGACGTTCACCTTGACCACGATCTGCGAGTCGAAGTCGCGACCGCCGTCGAACTCGAGGTACTCGTGGGTGGGCCGCGCGAAGCAGTAGGTGCACGCGTGGGTGCAGCCGCGCATGGGATTGATGGTCCAGCCGAACGGCATCTTCGACGAGGTGTGCACCCGGTTGAGCGCCGACTTCGCGAGCACTTCGTAGAAGGTGATGCCGTCGAACTCCGGAGTCCGCACCGTCCGCACGAGATCGGTGAGCGTGACGAGCCCGGGTAGCGCGGCCTCGTCCGCCGTGCCGATCGACTGCCCGCTCCACCTCATGAAGCTATGAGAACATATGTTCGAACGACACGCCCGGGGATCGTCTAAACGGAGGCGGAGAGGTCCAGCGTCCGAGCGGTCGCTCCCACGGTGGTCTCGGCCTTCTCAGGAGCGTCGTTGAGGGTCGAGCCGTAGCTCGGCACCAGAGCGCGGATCCGCGGCTCCCACTGCGCCATCCTGCCGGGGAAGCACTTCTGCACGATGTCGAGCATGATCGGCACCGCGGTCGACGCACCGGGCGAGGCGCCGAGGAGGCCTGCGATGCTGCCCTCGGCCCCCGTGATGACCTCGGTTCCGAACTGCAGCACTCCGCCCTTCGTCGCGTCCTTCTTCATCACCTGCACGCGCTGACCGGCGGTGATGAGGTACCAGTCCTCGTCGCGGGCGGCGGGCAGGAACTCGCGCAGCGCCCTCATCTTCTTGCCGCGCCCGGCCAGCACCTCGCCGATGAGGTACTTCATCAGGTCGAAGTTGTCACGCGCGACCGCGAGCATCGGGCCGATGTTGTGCGGCCGGATCGAGAGCGGGAGATCGAGCCAGGAGCCGCGCTTGAGGAACTTGGGCGTGAATCCCGCGTACGGCCCGAAGAGCAGCGAGGCCTCGCCGTCGACGATGCGGGCGTCAAGGTGTGGCACCGACATCGGAGGCGCTCCTACCGCGGCCTTGCCGTAGACCTTCGCGCGGTGCTTGGCGACCAGCTCGGGGTTGTCGGTGCGGAGGAACTGCCCCGAGATGGGGAAGCCGCCGAAGCCCTTGATCTCGGGGATTCCCGACTTCTGCAGCAGGTGCAGCGCTCCGCCGCCCGCACCGACGAAGACGAAACGAGCGGTGACGCGCTTCGGGGTGCCTCCGACGACCTGCTTGAGGTCGAGGCGCCAGGTGCCGTCCTTCTGCCGGGTGATGTCGGTGACCTCGTGGCCGGTGTCGAGCGTGCCTCCGTGTGCGACCACGTGGTCGAAGAGCTGACGGGTGAGCGAGCCGAAGTCGACGTCGGTACCGGCCGGCACTCGGGTCGCCGCGTAGGGGCCGCCTCCCGCGGGACGCTGCTCCATCAGCAGCGGCGCCCACTCGTGGATGGTCTTGATGCTCTCGGTGAACTCGATGCCGGCGAACAGCGGCTGGTCCTTGAGCGCCTCGTAGCGCTTGCGGAGGTACTCGACGTTGGCCTCGCCGTGCACGAAAGTCATGTGCGGGGCGGGATGGATGAAGCTCGACGGCTCGCGGATGTCGCCGGACTCGACGAGGCTCGACCAGAACTGACGCGAGATCTGGAACTGCTCGTTGATCTGGATGGCCTTGGCGGGGTCGACGGAGCCGTCGGCCGCCTCGGGCATGTAGTTCAGCTCGCAGAGGGCGGCGTGGCCGGTGCCCGCGTTGTTCCACGGGTTCGACGACTCCTGGGCCACGTCGCCGAGGCGCTCGTAGGCGGCGATGGTCCAGTCGGGCTGCAGCTGGGTGATGAGTGCGCCGAGAGTGGCGCTCATGATGCCCCCACCGATGAGGGCGACGTCGACCGGTTCCGAGGAGTTCACGAGAGTCGAGTTTACCGTCGCCGAAGCGCGCAAGGCTCGGTCGGGTACGAGCTTGCGCATCAAATTCGGGGCTTTTCCACGCGAGCGGGGCGAATCCGGAATGGGGCAGACCCTCCCCTCGCGTCAGGAGACGGGCTGCTTCGCCGCGATCAGCTCGGCGATCTGCACGGCGTTGAGGGCGGCGCCCTTGCGCAGGTTGTCGTTGCTGATGAAGAGCGCGAGCCCGCGGCCCTCCGGAGCGCCTTCGTCGGCGCGGATGCGGCCGACGTAGCTGGGGTCCTTGCCCGCGGCCTCGAGCGGCGTCGGCACCTCGCGGAGGACGACTCCCGGCGCTTCGGCGAGCAGCTCGCGCGCTCGCTCGGGGGTGAGGGCGGAGGCGAACTCGGCGTTCACCGACAGGGAGTGGCCCGTGAAGACGGGGACGCGCACGCAGGTGCCGGAGACCAGCAGCTCGGGGAGTTCGAGGATCCGACGACTCTCGTTGCGCAGCTTCTTCTCCTCGTCGGTCTCGTTCGAACCGTCCTCGACGAGGTTGCCGGCGAAGGGGATCACGTCGAACGCGATCGGCGCGACGTACTTGTCGGGCGCGGGGAAGGCGACCGCGGAGCCGTCGTGCACGAGGTCGAGCAGGTGCTCATCGGCGACGGCGGCGCGGACCTGGCCTGCCAGCTCGTTCGCTCCGGCGAGCCCGCTGCCCGAGACGGCCTGGTAGGTGCTGACGATGAGGCGCGTGAGGCCTGCCTCCCGGTCGAGGACCTTGAGGACCGGCATCGCGGCCATCGTGGTGCAGTTGGGGTTCGCGATGATGCCCTTGACCGCCTGGTCGATGGCGTGCGGGTTGACCTCGCTCACGACGAGCGGGACCTCGGGGTCCATCCGCCACGCGCTGGAGTTGTCGATCACGAGGGCGCCGGCCGCGGCGAACCGGGGGGCCTGCGCGCGAGATCCCGTGGCTCCCGCCGAGAAGAGGGCGATGTCGAGGCCCGAGGGGTCCGCGGTCTCGACGTCTTCGACGACCACGTCCTCGCCGCGGAAGGGCAGAGTGGAGCCGGCCGAGCGCGCGGTGGCGAAGAAGCGGATCGACGCAACGGGGAAGTCGCGCTCCTCGAGGAGGCGGCGCATCACCTTCCCGACCTGGCCGGTCGCGCCGACGACGCCCACGTGGAGGGGGGTGCTACTCATGCTGTGCTCTTTCGTCCGTGCGGCGCGCGGGCCGGTCTGGCGGAGGTAGTGAAGGAGAAGGTACCGAGCGGTCCGGGCCGACGCGCAGGCGCGGCCGGATCTCGCGGGTGGGTGGCCGTCAGCGGCCGGTTCCTGCGTAGACGACGGCCTCGTCGTCTCCATCGAGCCCGAACGCCGTGTGCACGACGCGCAGCGCCTCGTCGACGGTGTCGGCGCGGGTGACGACCGAGATCCGGATCTCGCTGGTCGAGATCATCTCGATGTTGATCCCGGCCTCGTAGAGCGAGCGGAAGAGCTTGGCCGAGACGCCCGCGTTGGTGCGCATCCCGGCACCGACGAGCGCGAGCTTGGCGATCTGATCGTCGTACTGGAGCGATTCGAAGCCGACCTCGTCCTTCTCGGCGTTGAGCGCCATCAGGACGGTCTGGCCGTCGGCCTTGGGAAGCGTGAACGAGATGTCGGTGCGCCCGGTCGCGGCGGCCGAGACGTTCTGCACGATCATGTCGATGTTCGAGCCGGTCTTGGCGACGATCGTGAAGATCTGCGCGGCCTTGCCCGGGATGTCGGGGACGCCGACGACGGTGATCTTCGCCTCGTTCAGGTCGGCGGCGACTCCGGCGATGATGGGCTCTTCCACGGCTTGTCCGTTCTGCTCGGCGCCGGCGGTCTCGGCGTTGTAGACGATGGTGCCCTCGTTCGGGCTGAAGGAGGAGCGCACGTGGAGCGTGACCCCGTGGCGGCGGGCGAACTCGACGGCGCGGATGTGCAGCACCTTGGCGCCGGCGGCGGCGAGCTCGAGCATCTCCTCGCTCGAGATGCGGTCGAGCTTGCGGGCGCGTTTGACCACGCGGGGGTCGGCCGTGAACACACCGTCCACGTCGGTGTAGATCTCGCAGGTGTCCGCGCCGAGTCCCGCCGCGAGCGCGACGGCCGTGGTGTCGGAGCCGCCGCGGCCGAGGGTCGTGATGTCCTTCGTGTCGCGGTTGAAGCCCTGGAATCCGGCGACGATGACGACGGCGTTCTCGTCGAGCGCCTCCCGCAGCCGCACCGGGGTGATGTCGACGATGCGGGCGGCTCCGTGCCGGGCGTCGGTGATCATGCCGGCCTGGCTGCCGGTGAACGAGCGTGCCTCGTAGCCCATGCTCTTGATGGCCATGGCCAGGAGGGCCATCGAGATGCGCTCCCCGGAGGAGAGCAGCATGTCGAGTTCGCGGGGCGCCGGCAGAGGAGTGACCTGGTGGGCCAGCTCGAGCAGATCGTCGGTGGTGTCACCCATCGCGGAGACGGCGACGACGACATCGTTGCCCGCCTGCTTCGTGGCGACGATGCGCTTGGCGACCCGCTTGATGCTCTCCGCATCGGCGACGGAGGACCCTCCGAACTTCTGGACGATCAGGCTCACGTGCTGCTCCCGGGTCTGTGGCTGGACCGCCGTCGCGACCCGACGGGCGAGTCTACCGGGCGGGTGCATGCCGACGGCGTCATGTTGCGTGCGTCGGCGGCGGGGTCAGTTCTCGATCAGGCGGCGACCTTCGAAGGCGCGGCCGAGGGTGATCTCGTCGGCGTACTCGAGATCGCCGCCGACGGGGAGCCCGGAGGCGAGGCGCGTGATGCGGATGCCGAGGGTGCTCAGCATTCGCGAGAGGTACGTGGCCGTCGCCTCGCCCTCGAGGTTGGGGTCGGTCGCGATGATGACCTCCTGCACCTCGCCGTCGGCGAGCCGCTGGAGCAGCTGGCGGATCCGCAGCTGGTCGGGCCCGATGCCGTCGATCGGGCTGATCGCGCCGCCGAGCACGTGGTAGAGCCCGCGGAACTCGCGGGTGCGCTCGATCGCCGGGACGTCCTTCGCCTCCTCGACGACGCAGATGACGGAGCGGCTGCGACGCGGATCGCGGCAGATGCCGCAGGTCGCCTCCTCGGCGACGTTGCCGCAGATGTCACAGAAGTGCACTCGGCCGCGCAACTCGAGCAGGATCTCGGCGAGACGGGTGACGTCGAACGTCTCGGTCTGCAGGATGTGGAACGCGATGCGCTGGGCCGACTTCGGTCCGATGCCGGGGAGTCGACCCAGCTCGTCGATCAGCTCCTGGACGATGCCTTCGTACATGCGGTCGCCTCCTCTCGGGTGGGACGGACGGGGGTGGCGACGGTGCGGAGCGGGCCGCGGCTCATGCGCCGGTCACGCGGGGACCGCGGGGCGTGTGCGGCTGCTCCTCGATGAACTGGGCGCCGAGGATCTCGCGCACCACCGCCTCGCCGTAGCGCTGTCGCCCGTCAGCCGTGGCGGCGCGGGTGGTCCGGGTGACGGGTCGGGCCGGCGGCGCGGGACGCTCGGGAGCGGCGCCGGCTCGCGGCGGAGCGATCGGCTCGGCGGCCACAGGCGGCTCGCCCGGAGGCGTCACCGTCGCCCAGGAGCCGGGCATCGGCGGCTCGACCGGCGGCATGTCCTCCTCCGGCGGCTCCTCGTCGAACGGCGGCTCG
>NZ_LIIN01000040.1 GCF_001634385.1 Rathayibacter tanaceti
ACTTTCCCAGACGCCTTCAACGCCGTCCGCGGACTAATCTTCTTCACCCAGAACGAAACCAATTTTGCATAAGCCTCACTTCTACCGAAACGCAATGTGAATAGTCTCCCGGGTCGACAAATCCTGAGTTTTGCATAAGCCTCCTTCTATAAGGTATTTTGCTCATTCCGATCTCAGAACTTGCCAGGATCTGGGGTCAAGGCCCATCGTGGTTCCGAGCGAGACTATTGTCTGAATAACATTGGTCGGAAGCGGTTCGTCGATCTCGCTTAGCTCATAAGCAAGCTGATCAAGGCAGAGCGCGTACTCCCCGTGGTCGAGGTAGTCCGTGACGCGCTGGGCTTGATCGGGGTTCATCATGCCGATCGTCCGTTCGAGTAAGTCGCTTAGCTGCTGCTCGCGCAGGGCTTGAAGTTTTTTATCCACTTGTTCTCCTTAATCAATTGGAAACGCGGTTATTATCCCTTCTCCAATCGGTTCGACGATGACGCGAATGGTTATGCCATCCCGCAGCCCCTCGACCAAGATTCTTGAGGGTTCGCCATTTTTTGCGTAGTCGCTTCCTAACGGCCCTTTGTTCTGTTTCCAGGGCAAGGGTGGGTCTGTTGCGACGTCCGAGACCTCATGCATGATTTTTGCATCGGACCACCCCGCGGGGAACATAGACTTATTTGGGTCCCGGTCTGGGGAGTCTGTCCACCGATGTCCTCCAGCTTTACCTGCGGAGGTCCCGTCGCCGTCGAGGATATGCCTGGTTCGTGAGGGGCTGGCGAGGTTGACGTATTCCTCGGGAGAGGGTGTGACGGCGTTGAGAGGTTCGTTTGATGTGGTGATGTCTGGTGTGAGGGCGTCTGCTTCCTTGCCGAGGAGGGATCTGCCGGCGCCTCCGGCTCCAGAGAGGCCGCGCCCGAGTAGTGGTCCGCCGGCGCCCATGGCGGCGCCGGCGAGTGCGCCGCCGCCGGAGGCTTGGAGGAAGCCGTCGACGGTGTGGGGTCCGGGGCCGGTGGCGTACGCGTAGGCGTCGCCTGCGGCACCGGATGCGGCGCCGGATGCTGCTTCGGAGGTGACGGCGGCTTTGAGGCCGTTGATGCCGGCGGCGCTGAGACGTGCCGCTGTCATGCTGCTGCCGAGGCCTCCGGTGACGGCTGCGAGGGCGGTTTGTCCCCAGTTGACGGAGCCGGTCGTGGCCTTCTGGACGATGACGTCGACGTCGGCGCCGACGAGGCCTGCGCCGATTGGCCGCCAACTCCGGTCGCCATCAGGACGCCTCCGGCGACGACCATCGCGCCGCCCGCGACGTACTCCTTTGCGAAAGCTTTTTTGAAAAGTACCTATCAAGCAAAGCGGATCAATCGAAGTTATTCATGACCGACGCACCCGAATGCATTACCTTAAAGCGCGCTTTGCGTGAGCATCCTTCTTCGTGAAGTCACATCTTCGGGATCTGCTCTGAACGGCTCGCTTGGTTCTTTGAGTCCGAATCTCATGTTTCACGCAAGGTGATTGGCGATCTTGTATAGTTGTGTACGTAGGAGACTTAGATCATTGTTGAGTTCTCGAGGATATTTGCCATTGCTGTAGATAATCGCATCGCCGAAAGTGCCCATTCCGCCATACATGTGAATGATCTTCCGCGAAAGGTTGCTGATGTCTTCGGGATGGAGTGAGGCATCTAATTCATTGAGCAGAGAATGCATCACGCTGGCCCAGAAGTTATCTTTGCCACTAATGAAGAGTTCTTCTAATGACCGGAGTGTTTCGCGCATGATATCGATGCTCACTTGAGCCCCCAATAGCCGAGAATTTCCACGTCATCCATAAGCCACGGAGCAATAATGACGTGCTGTGTTGTTCCTCCCATGTAAAATCCTCCTTGGTTGGCTATCTCTCCTGAATATACCGTTGTACCGGCGGGAAAGCGAACCGCATATCCGGTGTCTAGATATGCCGTTTCCCCCGTTGGCCAGACTGGCGGAAGGGCCCGATCAATTCTGGTCTGGATAATACTATAGGGCGGGGTTTCGGTCCAGAACTGCCCAAATGCTCCCTTCTCGAAAGATCCGGCTCGGAACAGCGTGGTCGGCTCAGCCAACTCGGACGAGGTGTATCGCGAGCCGGTGAAGGTAGCCGCGATATCTTCCTGCAACGAGGATGGGGTGGTCTCCGGTGAGGTTGCACTGGCAGGAAGCCGACTTCCGAGCCTCGAGTAGGCGCGGGAGAGTCCACCGCCGAGTGCTCCGCCTGTGGCGCCGAGTGCTGCTCCGGTGAAGGCGCCGCCGGCGGTGGCTCCGATGAAGTCTCCGGCGGTGTGGGGTCCGGGGCTGGTTGCGTAGGTGTAGGCGCTTCCTGCTCCGCCGCTGGAGGCGCCGGATGCGGCGCTGACGGTGACGGCGGCTTGTGCTCCTTTGATGCCGAGGGCGCCGAGGCGCGCGGCGGCGATGCCGCCGCCGACTCCGCCTGCTACGGCGGTGAGGGCGGTTTGTGTCCAGTTGACGGAGCCGGTGGTGGCTTTCTGGATGATGACGTCGGCTCCGGCGCCGATCAGGCCCAGGCCGATGGGTCCGCCGATTCCCGTGTACATCAGGAGACCGCCGGCGACGATCAGCCCGGCACCGGCGAAGTACTCCGCGTTCTGCGCGAACCAGTCGCCGGCTGCGGCGAAGGCTCCGTTGTTCCCGTCGCGGTAGGCCTGTAGTTGCGCGTCGGTGATCGGGCTCAGGCCCGTGGGGTCGAGGGAGTGGACGGGGTCGTTGCCGGCGAAGGAGTACGGGTTCCCGGACCAGGCGGCGCCCCAGGTGGGTGGTAGGGGGTCGGTGGAGAGGAATCCGTGGGTGGTGGGGTCGTAGGCGCGTTGGCCCATCCATTCGAGGCCGGCGAAGGTGAGGGCGCCGCTGGGGGTGAGGCCGATGCCGTCGGCGACGGTGGTGGCGGCGGAGGGGTTCCACGGGTCTTGGGCGCTGGTGGAGCGTTCGGTGCGCCAGCCGGGGTCGCTCCACCGGTCGTCGATGCCGGTGACGCCGCCGGGCGTGCGCAGGACGGGGGAATCGCTGACGGCGAGAAGGTCGGGGGCGCCGCTCGCGTCGTCCCACCAGACGTCCATGCCATCGACGGAGGCGAGATCGCCGAGCACGTCCACCCACAGCGCGGTCGTCCGAGGTCCGGACCCCGGCTGCGACTGGGAGACCGACGCCAGCCCGCCCATCGCCGACCACGCGTAGGTGCGCTCGGTGCCGTCGGAGGAGACCTCGCGGATACGGCGACCGAGCCCGTCGTGCACGTACTCGATCCGCGTGCCGTCGCTCGATTCCGCGGCGATCAGTCGGCCGCCCGCGTCGTAGTGCCGGGAGCGGACGACCCCGCCCACCTGCTCCCGCACGAGGCGCCCGGCCGCGTCGTAGCTCCACTCCCGGGCGTCGCCCGAGTCCGGGACAGCCGCGACCAGCTGGTGCGCGTCGTCGTACCGGTACGAGACCGAACCGTCCGGCCCGCTCACTCCCGTGAGGCGTCCGTCCTCGTCCCGCTCCAGGACGGTTCTGGTGCGGCGCCCGTCGCCGCTGCGGCGGTGCTCGACGAGCGCGCCGTCTCGGAACACCCACTCCTGGGCCAGGCCCCCCGCGGAGGAGCGGACCAGGCGACCGGAACCGTCGTAGCCGAACGTCGCGCGGCCCAGGCCGGGACGGGCCACGGCGGTGACCAGACCGCGGATGTCGCGCTCGTACTCGGTACGGCTCCCGTCGGGATGCACGACGGCGCCGCGGGAGCCGGCGGCGTCGTACTCCCACGAGACTCCGCGGCCGTCTCGGCGGCGCTCGACGAGCCGGCCGCAGCGGTCCCAGCGCAGCTCGTGCTCGACCGGCCCGCCCGGGGCCGTGTGGTCGGTGACGCGGAGGGCGCGGCCACGGATGTCCCGGTGGGTCTCCGAGACGACGCGGCCGTCGACCAGGAAGCTCTTCTCGCGGCCGTTGCCGTCGTAGCGCCGCTCCCATCGCGATCCGTCCCGATCCCGCTGCCAGATCTGGCGGCCCGCGGCGTCGTAGCCGCCGGTCGTCGAATGGCCGAGGGGATCGATCACCTCGACGGCGTGGTCGGAGGCGTCGAAGCGGCGGTGGGTGACTCCGCCCATCGGGTCGGTGATGACGGTGTTGCGACCGCGCTCGTCGTACTCGAAGCGGGTGACGCCGCCGAGCCCGTCGACCGCCTCGACGAGCTGGCCCGCCGCGTCGTAGCGGAAGCGCCGCCGTCCGGTCCGCGGGTCGCTCGTCCGGACCACGCGTCCGAGAGCGTCGTACGCGAACCGGGCCGTGCCGAGCCCGGGGATCGAGCGCAGCACGACACGGCCGACGGCGTCGTACTCGATGCGCTCGACCTCGCCGGTGGGCAGGACGGTCCGCACGCGGCGCGAGTCGCGGTCGTACCCGATCTCGGTGCGCGCACCGAGTGGATCGATGACGGCGGACGGCCGGCCGCAGCGGTCGTACTCGACGACGGTGACGGCGCCCGTGGGGGAGACCCGCTCGACGACCCGTCCAGCAGCGTCACGGTGGAGGATCGTGACCGAGCCCTCGCCGTCGACCAGCTCGATCGGGCGGCCGCAGAGATCGTAGGAGGCGAGAGCGACCGTCTCGTCCTGCTCCTCGACGCGGATCAGCCTGCCCAGCGAATCGAAGCGGCTCAGCTGCTGCGCGCCGCCGTCATCGATCCGGAGGGACTGCGGCTCGTGGTGGAGGCCGCGCCTGACGCCGGTGGGATCGATGGTGGCCGTCAGGGCACCCGTCGCACTGTGCTCGCGACGCCAGACGCCTCCGCTGGGGTCGACCGTCTCGGTCAGTCGGGAGAGGGCATCGTGACCGCCAGGACGAGCCGTCCGGCAGGATCGTCTCGCTCACTCGGCCGAGGTCGTCGAAGACGCGGGTCACGGACCGGCCGAGCGGGTCGATCGTCGCGACGGGGGCGCCGTGCTCGCCGTGCTCGACGGTGGTCCGTTCGCCGAGCGGATCGACGACGGCGACCCTGCGCCCGCCGGCGTCGTACTCGTAGCGCCAGGTGGCGCCGAGGGCGTCGCGCGTCGAGACGAGCCGACCGGCGGCGTCGTAGCGGAACCGGGTGACGGCTCCGGACGGGGTGATCGCGGCGACGACGCGACCGGCCTCGTCGCGCTCCAGCCGGGCGCTGCCTCCGTCGGCGTCGGTCGTGGCGACGAGGTCGCCGTGCTCGTCGTAGGAGAAGCGCAGCCGGACGCCCACCGGATCGACGATCTCGGTGAGCAGACCATCGATCCAGGTGAGGAACGTTCGCCCGTCCTCCGGGTCGACGATCAGGCTCGGGTTCCGGTCGGATTCCTCCGCGTACTCGTACCGCGTCACGGCGCCGGACTCCGCGACCACCGTGGTGACGCGGTCGTGCTCGTCCCAACCCACGGTGATGTCGGCGCCGGAGGGGGTGACCGAACGGATCCGGCGTCCTCGCTCGTCGTAGGCGTGCACCGTCGTGGATCCGTCCCGCTCGGTCGCGGAGACGAGGTTGCCGTGCCCGTCGAAGCTCATCGACTGGCGGCGGCCCTCGGGGTCGAGCACCCCGACGAGACGCCCCCGCTTGTCGGCGATCCAGCTGTTCGAGCGGGCGCCGTCCTCATCGGAGGCGACGGTGATCCGGCCGGGGAGGTACGCGAACCGCGTCGTGCGCCCGAACGGCGAGGTCTGCGCGACGACGCGGCGCCGAGAGTCGTAGCGGTTGCGCACCTCGTCGACGCCAGCCGCGTCGGTCACGGTCGCGATCAGCCCCGCCCGGTCCCAGCCGTACCGCCGAGTCCCGGACGGCCCGGTGGCCGCGACGAGGGCCTCGCCCTCGTAGTCGAAGACCACGCGTCGACCATCCGAGGCCTGTACGGCGGCGATCCGCTCGCCCGACCAGACGAGGTCGATGCGCCGACCGCGCTCGTGGCGGAGTCCGCTCAGTCGGCCGGTCTCGTCGTACTCGGCGCTCACCCGGGTGCCCGGACCGCAGCTCGTCGACGACCAGCGCCCACCGGCCGTGAACTCCCAGCGGCGCCCGTCGTTGGCCGAGACGACGAGGCCCTCGCCGACCCGCGCGAGCCAGAGGTTCTCGCCGTCGGCTCGGTCCCAGGCATCGCCCAGGCGGGGGAAGACGATCTCGCGGCCCTCGGCCAGCACCAGTGCCGCCCCGTCGTCCTCGAGCCGGAGCTGCTGCTCGGCCTCGGAGGACCAGCCGCGGCCGAAGGCTCCCACGCGCTCATCGAGCGAGTTGTAGGTGCGGGCGAAGCGCAGCGACGCTGTTCCTCCGCTGAATCCGAGGTCGACCTCGGTCTCGAGGAAGTTGCCGGTGGAGGTGTTGACCGGATCGTCGGCGTAGCCGGTGGTCGGCGGTGCGCCGAACGCCTGCGGGGGAGCGATGGTGAGATCGCGGCGCACAAGCGTGACGCCCGTCGCGGAGAGCGCGGCGGACAGGGCGGCATCGGGAAGAGCCGTGACGGCCCCATCGCCTCCGGCCGCGGAGAAGGCGTCGGCGATCGTCCCGGCCCACGCGACGTCCTGGTCGTTCGCCGTGAGCCACTGCTCGAAGCCCGAGACCACTCCGTCGGCCGAGAGCTCACCCCAGTGGCAGGAGTCGGTGAAGTCGGTCAGCGCGCCGCGGACGGTGCCGAGGTTCCCGCGCAGCTCGCCGTTCGCCGCTGCGGAAGTGCTCGCGAAGGAGCGCAGGTCGTCGGGACGCGCCGAGGAGGTGCCGGAGCCCGAGCCGCCTGCGCCGGGCAGGGGCGTCTGCCGGGAGATGTTCGGCGGCGGGGACACGCTGACGCTCGGCTCCTGGGCGGGCGGACCGACGGGAGGGTCCTCTCCGCCGAAGAGGCCGTCGTGGAGGTGCTCGAGCAGGTTCCGCGCATCCTGCTCGCGCTTCCACTCCCGCGCCAGGAGGCGCCGCCTCTGCTCGGCGAGGGCTTCCCGCGCCAGCTGCTGTGCTCCGTCGGCGACCTCGCGCAGGCGCGCGGAGAGCTCGTCGGCATCGGCCTTCGCGGTGCGCGCGTTCTCGGTGAAGATCTCGGCGAAGAGCCCGCGGAACTCGGCGCTCGCCGTCGTCACCAGGCCGGCGCGCGAGCCGGCCTGCGCGTCGATCGCCGCCGCCGCGGCCGTGGCCGCTCCGACCAGCCGCTCGGCGGTCGCATGGCTGAAGCGCACGTCGTCCTCGATCGCACCCAGGTCCGCCACAGTGTCTCCTCCCCTTCCCGACGCGAGACCGACCACCCGCTGCACGGGATCCGGTGCCCTGCTCCTGCCGATCGCGCGGCAGTCCCGGTCGGCCGGGGCGAACCGAGGAAGACTCGATAACGGTACCCAGGCGAGCGCTCGACGCGCGGGCTGGCGCGGGATGACGGTCGGGGCTCTGAGCGGGGAGGGCCGCGCCCGTCTCCGTCGCCCGGGCGGGCCGGTCGGATTCCGCGATGCTGCGACGCCCTCGGCGCAGGAGGGGTCTTCGACTACACTCGACGGGTCAGCCGGACCGGCCGATATCGCCGCGCCCGCGTACGGGCTCGCCGGCGCAGACTTCCACCGAAACGGATCCCCCTTCGCATGGCCTCTACCACCGACATCAAGAACGGCACCGTCCTCAGCATCGACGGGCAGCTCTGGAACGTCATCGACTTCCAGCACGTCAAGCCGGGCAAGGGCGGCGCGTTCGTCCGCACCAAGATGAAGAACGTCCTCACCGGCAAGGTGGTCGACAAGACGTTCAACGCGGGAGCGAAGATCGACACGGCTAACGTCGACCGTCGCGACTTCCAGTACCTCTACCGCGACGGCGCGGACTTCGTCTTCATGGACACCAGCGACTACGACCAGATCACCGTCCCCGAGGCGGTCGTTGGCGATGCGGCCAACTTCATGCTCGAGAACCAGAACGTCACCCTCGCCCTGCACGACGGCGACCCTCTCTACATCGACCTCCCCGCGTCCGTCGTGCTCGAGATCACCTACACCGAGCCGGGCCTCCAGGGCGACCGCTCGACCGGCGGCACCAAGCCGGCGACCGTCGAGACCGGCTACCAGATCCAGGTCCCGCTCTTCCTCGAGCAGGGCACCAAGGTCAAGGTCGACACCCGCACGGGTGACTACCTCGGCCGTGTCAGCTGAGCCGGGGCGCCCGTGAGTGCTCGCACGAAGGCGCGCAAGCGCGCCCTCGACATCCTCTACAACGCCGACGTCCGGCAGATCCCCGTCGCGCAATCCCTGCGCGCCGAGGCCGAACGCGCGGTGAACGAGCCGGCGCGTGAGGCCTCGTGGCTCTACGCCCGCGAGATCGTCGACGGGGTCATCGACCACGCCGACGAGATCGACGCGATGATCGCGCAGCTCGCCAAGGGCTGGACCCTCGCCCGGATGCCCCTCGTCGACCGCGCGATCCTCCGGATCGGCGTGTGGGAGATTCTGCACAACGACGAGGTGCCCGACGGCGTCGCCATCTCGGAGGCGGTGGAGGCGGCGACGTCGCTGTCGACCGACGACTCCGCCGGCTTCATCAACGGCCTGCTCGCCTCCGTCGCGGAGACGCGCGCCACGGCCTGACCTCAGGCTCGGAGGATCGCCTCTGGCTCGCAGGAGCGGCAGGACCCTGCGAGCCGGAGCGTCGGGGCGAGCTCGAGTCGTCCGGAGCAGGCGCGCGGCCCTCTATACTCGTCACGGCTTTTCCTTTAACAGCCGTCCTGTGAGGCGGGGAAGGAGGTCGGTGTGACGGCACGAATCGTGCTGAACGGCGCTGACATCACGCGTGCGCTCACGCGCATCGCTCACGAGATCCTCGAGTCGAACCGCGGCCCCGCGTCGCTCGTCATCCTCGGGATCCCCACCCGCGGTGTCGCCCTCGCTCAGCGCATCGCCGAGACGATCGCCCGGATCGAGCCCGACGCGGAGCCGGTCTTCGCCGGTTCGCTCGACGTCACGATGTACCGCGACGACCTCGCTCGGCATCCTGTCCGTACTCCCGCACGCACTGCCGTGCCCGCGAGCATCGACGGGCGCACCGTCGTCCTCGTGGACGACGTGCTCTTCTCGGGACGCACCATCCGGGCCGCTCTGGACGCCCTGAGCGACATCGGCCGCCCGCGGGCCGTGCGGCTGGCCGCGCTGGTCGACCGCGGCCATCGCGAGCTGCCGATCCGCGCTGACTTCGTGGGCAAGAATCTGCCGAGCAGCCTGAGCGAGCGGATCAACGTGCGCCTGGTCGAGACCGACGGCGAGGACCTGGTCGCGATCGAGTCGAACGCCGCGGACGAGGGGACGACCTCGTGAAGCACCTGCTCTCGACCCGCGACCTCGACCGTGCCGACGCGATCGCCCTCCTCGACATCGCCGAGGACATGGCCGACGTGCAGAACCGCGAGGTCAAGAAGCTGCCCACCCTGCGCGGGAAGACCGTGGTCAACCTGTTCTTCGAGGACTCCACCCGCACGCGCATCTCGTTCGAGGCGGCGGCGAAGCGCCTGTCCGCCGACGTCATCAACTTCAGCGCGAAAGGCTCCAGCGTCTCGAAGGGCGAGAGCCTGAAGGACACCGCTCAGACTCTCGCGGCGATGGGAGCGGACGGCGTCGTGGTGCGCCACAGCGCCTCCGGCGCACCCGCGGTGCTGGCCGCGAGCGGCTGGATCGACGCGTCGATCCTGAACGCCGGCGACGGCACGCACGAGCACCCGACGCAGGCGCTGCTCGACGCCTTCACGATCCGCCGCCGCCTCCACGGCCCCGCCGCCTCCCGGGGGAAGGGCCTGGACGGCGTCGCCGTCACGATCGTCGGCGACATCCTGCACTCGCGGGTGGCGCGCTCCAACGTCTGGTTGCTGACGGCTCTCGGCGCCGAGGTGACGTTGGTCGCGCCGCCGACCCTCGTGCCGGTCGACACCCGCGACTGGCCGGCGACCGTCCGCTTCGACCTCGACGAGGCGATCGACACGGGGCTGCCGGACGTGGTGATGCTGCTGCGCATCCAGCTCGAGCGGATGTCGAGCGGCTTCTTCCCGAACGGGCGCGAGTACGCGCGGATCTGGGGACTCGACGACGAGCGGCTGGCGCGCCTCGGGCCGGATACCATCGTGATGCACCCGGGACCCATGAACAGGGGCGTCGAGATCTCCTCGGCGGCCGCCGATTCGAGCCGCTCCACGGTGCTCGAGCAGGTCACGAACGGCGTGTCCGTCCGGATGGCCGCGCTCTATCTGCTGCTGTCCGGCGAACGGGAGGTCCACTGATGAGCACTGCGCCGACGGAGCGGATCCTGATCTCGGGAGCGACGCTCGCCGACGAGTCGACCGCCGACCTGCTGATCGACGGGGGCGTGATCGTCGAGATCGGCGCCGGCTTCGATTCGAGCGGGGCGCGCGTGATCGACGCCGACGGCCTGCTGGCGCTGCCCGGCCTGGTCGACCTGCACACCCACCTCCGCGAGCCAGGCTTCGAGCAGAGCGAGACGATCCTGACGGGCACCCGCGCCGCGGCCGCCGGAGGCTTCACAGCGGTCTTCGCGATGGCCAACACCTCGCCGGTGCAGGACACCGCGGGCGTCGTCGAGCAGGTGCAGAGCCTGGGCGAGGACGCGGGCTACGCGACGGTCCGCCCGATCGGCGCGGTCACGGTCGGCCTGGCAGGGGAGTCGCTCGCCGAGCTCGGCGCGATGGCCCGCAGCCGCGCGGCCGTGCGCGTCTTCTCGGACGACGGGACGTGCGTCTCGGACGCGCTCCTCATGCGCCGCGCGCTCGAGTACGTGAAGGCGTTCGACGGAGTCGTCGCCCAGCACGCGCAGGAGCCGCGCCTCACGGTCGGCGCGCAGATGAACGAGGGCGCCGTCTCGAGCGCCCTCGGTCTGCAGGGCTGGCCCGCCGTGGCGGAGGAGGCGATCATCGCGCGCGATGTGCTCCTCGCCGAGCACGTCGGCTCACGCCTGCACATCTGCCACGTGTCGACCGCGGGCTCGGTCGACGTGATCCGCTGGGCGAAGGCGCGCGGGATCGACGTGACCGCCGAGGTGACTCCGCACCACCTGCTGCTCACGGAGCAGGCGGTCGCGGGCCAGGGCGGACCGAGCTACGACGCCCGCTTCAAGGTGAACCCGCCGCTGCGCCGCGACGAGGACGTGCTCGCGCTCCGCGAGGCCCTCGCCGATGGCACCATCGACATCGTCGCGACCGACCACGCCCCGCACCCCGTCGAGGCGAAGGAGTGCGAGTGGGACGCGGCCGCGTTCGGCATGGTCGGCCTCGAGAGCGCGTTGAGCGTGGTCCACGCCGCCGTCGTCGAGGACGGCCGGATGAGCTGGACGGACGTCGCGCGGGTGCTCTCCTCCGCTCCTGCGCGCATCGGCCGGCTCGACGGCTACGACCGCGGGCTGGCGGTCGGTGCCGCCGCGAACGTACTGCTGTACGACCCGGAGGCGCGCCACCGCTTCTCGAGCGGCGATCTGCGCGGCCGCAGCGGCAACTCGCCGTACCTCGGCCGCGAGCTGCCGGGCCGCGTCGTCGCGACGCTGCACCGGGGCTTCCCGACCGTACTCGACGGCGCGCTCGTCGACAGTGCGGTCGTGGCCGCCTCCGCGAAGGCCTCCCGTGGATAGGGCCGCGATCACGATCGTCATCGCCGCGGTCGTCGTCCTCGTGTTCGTCGGGATGCTGCTCTCGTGGCGCGCCCGTCGCCGCCGGTCGGCGGATCTCGTGCCGGAGCCGGTTCCCGCCGCCTCCCTCGGCGCCGTGCGCGAAACCCTCGATCTGCCGTACGTGGCGACCACGCGCTTCGAGCAGCCGCTCGAGCGGGTCGTGCTGCCGGGCCTCGGCTTCCGCGGCCGGGCGGCCCTCCGCCTCCATGAGCGCGGAGTCGTGATCGCCCCGGTCGGCGAGCGAGAGACCGTGATCCCCGCCGAACTGCTGCGCGGCGCGGGGCAGGGCAGCTACGTGATCGACCGTGCGGTCGAGGAGGGGGCCTGCTCGTGATCTCGTGGTCGCCCCGCGGCGGCGACAGCGTCGACAGCTACCTCCGTGTGGCCGAGCCGGCCCTCCGCTCGCACCTGGTCGCCGAGCTGCAGCGCCTCGCCGGCCCCGATTCCTCCCCCTCCCATCCTGGAGCCGCCGACGGCGGCCCCGCCACGACCCAGAAGGGCTCCTAGTCCGTGCCAACGACACGCCTCAGCACCGAACCCACCGCCGTCCTCGTCCTCGAGGACGGACGACGATTCAGGGGTCAGGCCTACGCGCCCGTGGCCGCACGCTCGGCGAGATCGTCTTCGCGACCGGTATGACCGGCTACCAGGAGACGCTGACCGACCCGAGCTACGCCGGTCAGATCGTCGTGCAGACCGCGCCGCACATCGGCAACACCGGCACCAACGACGAGGACAGGGAGTCGCGCCGCATCTGGGTCGCCGGGTACGTCGTGCGGGACCCTTCGCGCGTCGTCTCGAACTTCCGTGCACAGCGCTCGCTCGACGACGACCTCGAGGCCGACGGCATCGTGGGGATCTCGGGCGTCGACACCCGGGCGATCACCCGCCACATCCGCTCGGCCGGCTCGATGCGAGCCGGCGTGTTCTCCGGCGACGCTCTCGCCCTCCCCGAGGAGGAGCAGCTCGCGCTGGTCCTCGGCGGTTCGTCGATGCAGGGGCTGAACCTCTCGTCGGCGGTCTCGACCGACGAGCAGTACACGGTTCCGGCCCGCGGCGAGCGGGTCGGCTCGGTCGCCGTGATCGATCTCGGCGTGAAGACCTCGACGGTGCACTACCTCTCGGAGCGGGGCTTCGACGTGCACGTCCTCCCCGAGTCGGTGACGGCGGAGCAGGTTCTCGAGCTGGATCCCTCCGCGCTGTTCTTCTCGAACGGCCCCGGAGACCCCGAGGCCTCCGACCGTCATGTCGATCTGCTGCGCACGACGCTGCGCGCCGATCTGCCGTTCTTCGGCATCTGCTTCGGCAACCAGCTGCTCGGCCGCGCGCTCGGATTCGGCACCTACAAGCTGCCGTTCGGCCACCGCGGGATCAACCAGCCGGTGCTCGACAAGCTCACCGGCCGGGTCGAGATCACGGCGCAGAACCACGGATTCGCGGTCGACGCTCCCATCGAGGGCGAACTCGAGTCCCCGCAGGGCTTCGGCCGGGTCGAGGTCAGCCACTACAGCCTCAACGACTCCGTCGTGGAGGGGCTGCGCTGCCTCGACATCCCCGCCTTCTCGGTGCAGTACCACCCGGAGGCGGCTGCCGGCCCGCACGACTCCAACTACCTCTTCGACCGCTTCCGGGCGATGGTCGTGCAGCGCACGGCCGCGCAGGGCGGCGCAGAGCCCACCGATCCTTCGACCAGCACGACCGGAGAGCAGAACTAATGCCGCGCAGGGAAGACATCAACAGCGTCCTGGTCATCGGCTCCGGCCCGATCGTCATCGGGCAGGCCGTCGAGTTCGACTACTCCGGCACCCAGGCCTGCCGCGTGCTGCGGGCCGAAGGGGTGCGCGTGATCCTCGTCAACTCGAACCCGGCGACGATCATGACCGACCCCGACTTCGCCGACGCCACCTACGTCGAGCCGATCACCCCCAAGGCGATCGAGGCGATCATCGCCAAGGAGAAGCCGGATGCGATCCTGCCGACCCTCGGCGGCCAGACGGCGCTGAACGCGGCGATCCAGCTGCACGACCTGGGGATCCTCGAGAAGTACGACGTCGAGCTGATCGGTGCGAGCTTCGAGGCGATCAATCGCGGCGAGGACCGCCAGATCTTCAAGCAGTTGGTGCTCGACGCGGGCGCCGATGTCGCCAAGTCGTACATCGCGCACACCGTGGAGGAGGCGATCGAGTACGCGGAGGACCTCGGCTATCCGCTCGTCATCCGTCCGTCCTTCACTATGGGCGGCCTCGGCTCCGGCTTCGCCTACACCCGCGAGGAGCTGGTGCGCATGGTCGGCGACGGCCTGCACCAGAGCCCGACCACCGAGGTCCTGCTCGAGGAGTCGATCCTCGGCTGGAAGGAGTACGAGCTCGAGCTGATGCGCGACACGGCCGACAACACGGTCGTCGTCTGCGCAATCGAGAACGTCGACCCGGTCGGCGTGCACACCGGGGACTCGATCACCGTCGCCCCGGCGCTGACCCTCACCGACCGCGAGTACCAGAAGCTGCGCGACATCGGCATCCGGATCATCCGCGACGTGGGCGTGGACACCGGCGGCTGCAACATCCAGTTCGCGATCGACCCCGCCGACGGGCGGATCATCGTGATCGAGATGAACCCGCGCGTCTCCCGCTCCTCGGCCCTGGCCTCGAAGGCGACCGGCTTCCCGATCGCCAAGATCGCCGCGAAGCTCGCCATCGGGTACCGCCTCGACGAGATCCCGAATGACATCACCAAGGTGACCCCGGCGAGCTTCGAGCCGACGCTGGACTACGTGGTCGTCAAGGTGCCGCGGTTCGCCTTCGAGAAGTTCCCCGCCGCCGACAAGACGCTGACCACCACCATGAAGTCGGTCGGCGAGGCGATGGCGATCGGTCGGAACTACGCGCAGGCGCTGCAGAAGGCGCTCCGCTCGCTCGAGAAGCGCGGGTCCTCGTTCCACTGGGGCGCTCAGGAGCGCTCCGTCGAGGAGCTGCTCGAGATCGCGAAGACACCGACCGACGGCCGTATCGTCACCGTGCAGCAGGCGCTGCGCCGAGGCGCGAGCGTCGAGCAGGCGTTCGATGCGACGAAGATCGACCCGTGGTTCCTCGACCAGATCGTGCTGATCAACGAGATCGCTGACCTGGTGCGCGAGCACGACGGCCTCGACGCCGGGCTGCTCCGCCTGGCCAAGGACCACGGCTTCTCGGATGCTCAGATCGCCGAGCTGCGCGGTCTCGACGAGGCGGAGGTGCGCCGCACCCGCCACTCGCTCGACGTCCGCCCGGTCTACAAGACTGTCGACAGCTGCGCGGGGGAGTTCCCGGCCCTCACGCCCTACCACTACTCCTCCTACGACGAGGAGACGGAGGTCGTCGCCGCCGACCGCCGCAAGGTCGTCATCCTCGGCTCCGGCCCGAACCGCATCGGCCAGGGGGTGGAGTTCGACTACTCGTGCGTGCACGCCTCGTTCGCGCTCTCGGACGCGGGCTTCGAGACGATCATGATCAACTGCAACCCCGAGACGGTCTCGACCGACTACGACACCTCCGACCGCCTCTACTTCGAGCCGCTCACGCTCGAGGACGTGCTCGAGGTCATCCACGCGGAGTCGCAGTCGGGCGAGCTGGTCGGAGTCGTCGTGCAGCTGGGTGGTCAGACGGCGCTCGGCCTCGCGGCCGGCCTGGAGGCGGCCGGCGTGCCGATCCTCGGCACCACGCCGGCCGACATCGACCTCGCGGAGGAGCGCGGTGCGTTCTCGCGCATCCTCGACGAGGCGGGTCTGGTTGCGCCGCGCAACGGCACGGCGACCGACCTCGACGGCGCCCGCACGGTGGCGGTCGAGATCGGCTATCCCGTGCTGGTCCGCCCCTCCTTCGTGCTCGGCGGACGCGGTATGGAGATCGTTTACGGCACCGAGCAGCTCGAGGACTACTTCGAGCGGATGGCCGGCGAGGGGATCATCGACGCCGCGCACCCGCTCCTGGTCGACCGATTCCTCGACGACGCGATCGAGATCGACGTCGACGCTCTCTACGACGGCGAGCAGCTCTACATCGGCGGAGTGATGGAGCACATCGAGGAGGCCGGCATCCACTCCGGCGACTCGGCGTGCACCCTGCCGCCGGTGACGCTCGGCCGTCGCCAGATCGATCAGGTGCGCGAGGCGACCCTCGCCATCGCGCGCGGCATCGGCGTCCGGGGGCTGCTCAACGTGCAGTTCGCCATAGGCCAGGGCGTGCTCTACGTGCTGGAGGCGAACCCGCGCGCCTCCCGCACGGTGCCCTTCGTCTCGAAGGCGCTCGGCATCCCCCTCGCGAAGGCCGCCTCGCGGCTCATGGTGGGCGAGAGCATCGCGGAGTTGAAGGCCGAGGGCCTGCTGCCGGAGCGCGACGGCTCCGATGTGCCGATGGACTCGCCGATCGCGGTGAAGGAGGCGGTGCTCCCGTTCAAGCGCTTCCGCACCTCGGAGGGTCAGATCGTCGACTCCCTGCTCGGCCCCGAGATGCGCTCCACGGGTGAGGTGATGGGGATCGACCGCGACTTCCCCCGCGCCTTCGCCAAGAGCCAGGAGGCCGCCTACGGCGGAATGCCCGCGAGCGGCACGGTGTTCATCTCGGTCGCCGACCGCGACAAGCGGGCGATCGTGCTGCCGGCGCTGCGCCTGAGTCAGCTCGGCTTCGACATCCTGGCGACCGAGGGCACGGCCGAGGTGCTCAACCGCAACGGCATCCAGGCCCGAGTCGTGCGCAAGTACAGCGAGACCGCCGAGGGCGACGCGCCCTCGATCGTCGAGCTGGTCGGCCGCGACGAGGTCGACGTCGTCATCAACACGCCGAGCGGAGGCGCCACCCGGGCCGACGGCTACGAGATCCGTGCCGCCGCGGTCGCCGCCGACAAGCCGCTGTTCACCACGATCGCCCAGCTCGCGGCAGCCGTCGCCTCGCTCGACGCCGCCAACGAGCCCTTCGAGGTGACGAGCCTGCAGGACTACGCGCTTCGCCGCGCGGAGCGGACGGCGTGACCGACGGCGCGGCGGGCGCCGCCTCCTCCTTCGGCTCACGCCTCGAGGCGGCGTTCGCCGCGCACGGTCAGCTCTGCGTCGGGATCGACCCGCACGCCTTCCTGCTCGAGGCCTGGGGCCTCGCGGACGACGCCGCCGGGCTCGAGAGCTTCGGCCGGACGGTCGTCGAGGCGGCTGCGGGGCGGGCGGGCATCGTGAAGCCGCAGGTCGCCTTCTTCGAGCGGCACGGCTCCGCCGGCTACGCCGCGCTCGAGCGTGTGCTCGGCGACGCCCGCGCGGCCGGGCTGCTGGTGATCGCCGATGCCAAGCGCGGTGACATCGGCACGAGCGTCACCGCCTACGCCGAAGCGTGGCTCCGACCGGGCTCGCCGCTCGAGGCCGATGCGATGACGGCCGCGGCCTACCAGGGCCTCGGCTCGCTCGAGGGCATGCTCACGCTGGCGGAGGAGGCGGGTAAGGGCGTGTTCGTCCTCGCGGCCACCTCCAACCCGGAGGCGCGCGCGGTGCAGCGCGCCGTGGTGCAGGACGGCCGGCGCTCGGGATCGAGCGTGGCACGCGCAGTCCTGACGGACGTGGCATCCTGGAACCACGAACACGCACACTCGCCGATCGGCTCGGTCGGCGTGGTGCTCGGCGCCACCGTCGCCCTGGGCGACTACGGCATCGGTACCGACGAGGAGCGCCGCCCCGCGCTCCCGGTGCTCGCGCCCGGCTTCGGCCACCAGGGCGCCTCCGCCGCGGATGCACCGCGGCTGTTCGGTGCCCTCAGCTCCGCCACCATCGTCAGCGAATCGCGCAGTGTGCTCGGCGCCGGCCCCTCCCGGATCGCCGCCGAGATCGACCGCCGCGCCACCGAGATCCAGGAGTCCCTTGTCCGCTGAAACCGTCAGCCCCGATCCCGGATCCGATGCGGCGTCCGAGTCACGCCCCGAGGTCGTCCCCGCCGTGCGCCGGTCCACGCCTCCGGAGGTCGATCGCCGGGCCGCCTCGGAGGCGGCCATCGCCGCCCGCCGCGCCCGCGCCGTCGTGAAGAAGGCGGTCGCCTCCGGCCGTCGCCCGGCCACGGCGGTACTCGCCGCCGCGCAGGCCGAGCCGCTGGGCGTCGAGGGGCGGATGCGCGTCAGCGATCTGCTGCGCGCCGTGCCCGCACTCGGCGTGGTCAAGACCCCGCGGGTGATGGACCAGCTGCACATCGCCGAGTCGAAGCGGCTCGGCGGTCTCGGCCGCCGACAGGTCGAGGGGTTGCGCTCGTTCCTGGAGGAGCGCGAGTCGCGCCAGCGCCGCTCCGGCCGGAACCGCCTGCTCGTGCTCGCCGGGCCGACCGCGGTCGGCAAGGGCACCGTCTCGACCTACATCCGCGAGAACTACCCCGACGTGCTGCTCTCGGTCTCGGCGACCACCCGGGCCCCGCGCCCCGGCGAGGTCGACGGGGTGAGCTACTACTTCGTGGACGACGCCGAGTTCGACCGCATGGTCGAGGCGGGGGAGTTCCTCGAGTACGCGGTCGTGCACAACGCGTACCGCTACGGCACGCCGCGGGGCCCGATCGACGTCGCGCTCGAGCAGGGGCGCCAGGTGATGCTCGAGATCGACATCCAGGGCGCCCGCCAGGTGCGCGAGCGGATGCCGGACGCCCGCCTCGTCTTCCTCCTGCCGCCCAGCTGGGACGAGCTCGTGCGCCGCCTGGTCGGCCGTGGCACCGAGAGCCCCGAGGAGCAGGAGCGCAGGCTGGCCACCGCGAAGGTCGAGCTGGCCGCGCAGGACGAGTTCGATTTCGCCGTCGTGAACAGCACCGTGCCCGAAGCGGCCCGCGAGGTCGTAGAATTGATGTCGCCTCGTGCCGACGGCGCGCCCGCTGACCCGGGTCGCTGAGACCGGGCCACCGACCACCTCCGGGCCGACGCCCCGGACGCCGACAGGGCCACCCCCTGCGGTGCCCGCGCGTCGTGCCGCTCCGGAGCCGCAGATCGGCGCTGATGCGCCCCGCAAGGAGACTCCCCATGGCCAACAACCTCGGCATCATCGACCCCCCCATTGACGAGCTGCTCTCGAAGGTGGACTCGAAGTACGCGCTCGTGATTTTCGCCTCCAAGCGCGCCCGCCAGATCAACGACTACTACGCCGACCTCCACGAGGGCAGCCTGTTCGACAACGTCGGCCCGCTGGTCGACTCGACCATCGACGACAAGCCCCTCTCGGTCGCGCTGCACGAGATCAACGAGGACAAGCTCGTCGCCCAGCCCCTCGCCGAGTAACCCGGTCCGGGTGCGCTCCTCGCGCAAGTCCGCTCGTCGACTCACCGTCGTCGTCGGCATCACCGGCGGCATCGCCGCCTACAAGGCGGTCGGAGTGGTCCGCGCGCTCGTCCTCGCCGACCACGACGTGCACGTCATCGCGACGGAGGCGGCGTTGCGCTTCGTCGGTCGGCCGACCCTCGAGGCGATCTCGCGGAATCCGGTGCACACCGAGCTCTACGAGGGCGTCGCCGAGGTGCGGCACGTGGCGATCGGCCAGTCCGCCGACCTCATCGTGATCGCGCCGGCGACCGCGCACACGCTGGCCAAGCTCGCGGCCGGTCTCGCCGACGATCTGCTCGGCACCACCGTGCTCGCGAGCACGGCTCCCCTGGTCGTCGCTCCCGCGATGCACACGGAGATGTGGGCGAACGCCGCCACCGTCGCGAACGTGGCCACCCTCCGCTCGCGCGGCGTGCACGTCGTCGGCCCGGCCGTCGGGCGCCTCACCGGCGCCGACTCCGGGGCGGGGCGGATGGAGGAGCCGGAGACGATCGTGGCAGAGGCCCTCGCCGTGCAGGCCCGGGCAGCCGGCGCCCGTCGCGATCTCGAGGGCCTGACGGTACTCGTGACCGCGGGCGGCACCCGGGAGCCGCTGGATCCGGTGCGCTTCGTCGGCAACCGCTCCAGCGGACGCCAGGGCGTCGCACTCGCGCTGGCCGCCGCCGCGCGCGGTGCACGGGTCACCCTCCTCGCCGCCCACCTCGACGTCGAAGCCCCCGCCGGAGTGACGGTGCACCACGTCGGCACCGCGCTTGAGCTGCGGGAGGCGGCCCTCGCCGCCGCTCCCGGAGTCGACATCGTGATCATGGCCGCGGCCGTCGCCGACTACCGGCCGATCGAGGTCGCCGAGGCGAAGATCAAGAAGGAGCAGCAGGGCGAGCGCCTGGTGCTCGAGCTCGTGAAGAACCCCGACATCCTCGCCGAGATCTCCGCGGGCAGGCACGAGGGGCAGCTCGTGGTGGGCTTCGCCGCCGAGACGGAGCCGGACCGCGAGGCGATGCTGGCCCTCGGCCGCGCCAAGATCGCGCGCAAAGGCTGCGACCTGCTCGTCCTCAACAGGGTCGGTTGGGCCGAAGGTTTCCAGAGCGGGAGCAACGCCGTCGTGGTCCTGGATCGGGCCGGCGTTATAGTGAGCGAGGCTTCCGGCAGCAAGGCGTCGGTCGCCGATCGCGTCCTCGACGTGGTCGCGCGCTAGCCGTCGGGCCGCCCGGCCCCGGCGCCTGGGGGCTGCCGCGCCCCGCCGCCCCCGGTACGAACGACCCGGTCCGCACGACTCCGGGATGAGAAGAGAAGCATGACCTCCGGTCCCCTCCGCCTGTTCACGTCCGAGTCCGTCACGGAAGGACATCCGGACAAGATCTGCGACCAGATCTCGGACCGCATCCTCGACGCCCTGCTCCGCGAGGACCCGCACAGTCGCGTCGCGGTCGAGACCCTCGTCACCACCGGGCTCGTGCACGTCGCAGGCGAGGTCTCGACCAGCGGCTACGTCGAAATCCCCACGATCGTCAGAGACACGATCGTCGAGATCGGCTACGACTCCTCGGCGAAGGGCTTCGACGGCCGCTCCTGCGGCGTGTCGGTGTCGATCGGCCAACAGTCGCCCGAGATCGCGGCCGGTGTCGACACCGCGCTCGAGGTGCGATCGGACGAGGCGGGCGAGGACGTCTTCGACCGTCAGGGCGCGGGGGACCAGGGCCTGATGTTCGGCTTCGCGACCGATGAGACCGCCGAGTACATGCCGCTGCCCAGCTGGCTGTCGCACCGCCTGGCCGAGCGCCTCGCCGCGGTCCGCAAGTCGGGTGAGCTCGACTACCTCCGCCCCGACGGCAAGACCCAGGTCACCATCGGCTACGACGGCACGACCCCCTCGAGCATCGATACCGTCGTGCTGTCGACCCAGCACGCCGAGCACGTCAGCACCGCGACCATCCACGCGGACATCGAGGCCCATGTCATCCGCCCGGTGCTCGAGACGGTCGAACTCGACTCCTCCGCCGTGCGCCTTCTGATCAACCCGACCGGGCGCTTCGAGATCGGGGGTCCGCAGGGTGACGCCGGACTGACCGGCCGCAAGATCATCGTCGACACCTATGGGGGCGCCTCCCGCCACGGCGGCGGTGCCTTCTCGGGCAAGGACCCGTCGAAAGTGGACCGCTCGGCGGCCTACGCGATGCGCTGGGTCGCCAAGAACGCGGTGGCCGCGGGCCTCGCGTCGCGGATGGAGGTGCAGGTCGCCTACGCGATCGGCAAGGCGGCTCCGGTCGGTCTCTACGTCGAGACCTTCGGCACCGGCGCCGTCAGCGACGAGACCATCACCGAAGCCATCCGCTCCGTCTTCGACCTGCGCCCGGCCGCGATCATCCACGCGCTCGACCTGCTGCGCCCGATCTACGCCCAGACCGCGGCGTACGGCCACTTCGGCCGCGAGCTCCCGGACTTCACCTGGGAGCGGCTCGACCGCGTCGACGACCTGCGCTCCGCCGCAGGCCTGTCCTAGCGGGCCGCGCGGCGATGGCGACGAGCGGAGGCGTCGCGCGTGTGCTTCTGGACTCGCCGCTCCCGCAGCTCGACCGACTCCTCGACTACGCGGTCCCCGACGCGCTGCGCGACGAGGTGCGGCCCGGCGTGCGCGTGCGGGTGCCGCTGCGCACCGGCGGGCGGATCGCCGACGCTTCGTCGTCGAGACGGGGGAGGACTCCGAGCACGTCGGTGCGCTGAGCGACATCGAGGAGCTGGTCTCGCCGCTGGTCGTCCTGACTCCCGAGGTGTGGGCGCTCGCCCGGAGGGTCGCCGACCGCGCGTCCGGAGGGGCGAGCGATGTGCTCCGCCTGGCCGTGCCGCGCCGGCACGTGCGCGTCGAGAAGGCGCGTCTCGCCGCCGGCCCAGCTCCCGCGTCACCCCCCGTCGAACCGGGAGGAGTATCGGGATACGCGGCGGACGCCTTCGCCGGGCTCGCGGAGGGCGGTCGGCTGGCGGTCGGGGCAGTCCCGGCGCCGGCGAGGCTCGCCTCCGGTGCCTGGGTGGGCGGCTGGGCGGTCACTCTCGCCGAGCTGGCCAGGGATGCCCTGGCCGCCGGGCGCGACACGATCCTCGCCGTGCCCGACTACCGCGACCAGGAGCAGCTCGAGCTCGCCCTCGCCGCGCTCGTCCCGCCCGAGGCGGTCGTCCGCCTCGACGCACGGCAGAAGGGCGCCGAGCGCTACGCGGCCTTCGTCCGATGCCTCGACCCGGGGCCCCGGATCGTCGTCGGCAATCGCTCGGTGCTCTACGCGCCCTCGTCCTCCCTCGGCCTGATCGCACTCTGGGACGACGGCGACCCGCTCTTCGCCGAACCGCTGGCGCCCTACGCGCACGCCCGCGACGTCGCCCTCGTCCGGCAGGAGCAGAGCGGTGCCGGCCTCGTGCTCCTCGGAAACGCCCGCACCGTGGAGGTCGAACGGCTGGTCGAGATCGGCTTCGCCGCCGAGGTCGAGCCGCGTCCGGCTCGGCGGCCGCACGTGGTGCCGACCGCGCAGCAGTGGGCGGCCGACGAGCACGACGCCGGCGCGCGCATCCCGTCGTCTGCCTGGAGGGAGGCGCGGAAGGGCCTGGACTCCGGCACGGTGCTCGTGCAGGTCGCCCGCCCGGGCTACGCCCCGGTCGTCGCCTGCGCCCGCTGCCGGACCGTCGCCCGCTGCAACCGCTGCCAGGGCCCGCTC
>NZ_LIIN01000041.1 GCF_001634385.1 Rathayibacter tanaceti
CGAGCGCTGAGCGTCCCCGTCCGGAGCCGCCCGGCCGTCGTGTTGCACGACGACCGGGCGGCTCCGTCGGCGCCGGGCGGCTAAGCTGCCGGAATCCGCCGCCGGAAGGACCTCCTGTGACTCCCGACCTGATCGTCCTGAACGGGGGATCGAGCTCGGGCAAGAGCACGATCGCCCGCCACCTCCAGGCCGTGCTCTCCGAGCCCTGGCTCAGCTTCTCGATCGACGATCTGGTCGACGCCCTTCCGCCGCACCTCGACGGCGGCCGCAACGGAGTCTCGTACGGGGAGGACGGCGAGGTGGCGCTCGGCGACGGGTTCCGCCGGCTCGAGGCGGCCTGGCTGGCCGGCCTCGCCGCGACGGCCCGCTCCGGCGCCGGGATCGTGCTCGAGGACGTACTGCTCGACGGAGGCGCCTCGCAGGATCGGCTTCGCGGCCACCTCGCGGGGCTCGACGTGCTCTGGGTCGGCGTACGCTGCAGCCCCGCGGTCGCGACCGCGCGGGAGGTGTCGCGCGGCGACCGGACTCCGGGCATGGCCGCGCGCCAGGCCGACGCCGTGCACGCCGACGTACGCTACGACGCCGAGGTCTGGTCCGATCGCGACCCGCCCGCCGAATGCGCTCGCCTGATCGTCGCTGCCCTCCACTCCCGCCCGCCGTCGTGACGGGACCCCCGGACTCGAGACAGCCCGCTCCGACGGGCGCCCTCGACGGTCCGGGGTCGCCTGAGGGGCGCCAGGGCTTCCAGCCGCAGAGGACACGGTGTTCACTGAGCCCATGCGAGCCATCTGGAAGGGCGCGATCACCTTCGGCCTGGTCAACGTGCCGGTGAAGGTCTACAGCGCGACCGAGGACCACGACATCGCACTGCACCAGGTGCACGACCGCGACGGCGGACGGATCCGCTACCAGCGCAGGTGCGAGGTCTGTGGCGAGGTGGTCGGCTTCGACCACATCGACAAGGCCTACGACGACGGCGAGCGCACGGTCGTGCTCACCAAGGACGAGCTGAAGGCGCTGCCGGAGGAGCGCGACCGCGAGATCGACGTGGTGCAGTTCGTGCCGAGCGAGCAGGTCGATCCGATCATGTTCGACCGCGCGTACATCCTCGAGCCCGACTCCTCCTCGCCCAAGGCCTACGTGCTGCTGCGGCGGACGCTCGAGCAGACCGACCGCACGGCGATCGTCGAGTTCGCCCTGCGGCAGAAGACGCGTCTCGCCGCGCTCCGCGTGCGCGGCACGACGCTCATGCTGCAGACACTGCTGTGGGCCGACGAGGTCCGCGAGGTGGAGTTCCCAGCGCTGCAGGGGACGACGAGGATCGCGGCCCGCGAGCTCGAGATGTCGGCGAACCTCGTCGACTCCTACTCCGAGGACTTCGACGCCGCGAAGTTCCACGACGCCTACCAGGAGGAACTGCGCACCCTCATCGACGCGAAGATCGACCAGGGCGACGCGCTCGACACCGCCGCGACCTTCGGCGACTCTGCGGAGGAGGAGGGCGGCGGAGAGGTGCTCGATCTGATGGAGGCGCTCAAGCGCTCGGTCGAGCGCAGCCGCGGCGCCCGGGTCGGTGACGGCGCGGCGACGAACGCGGGCGCGGAGAAGCCCGGGGCGAAGACGAGCACCACCACGACGACGACACCGGCGAAGAAGACACCAGCGAAGAAGGGTCCGGTGCGGACGACGCCAGCGAAGAAGACCGGCGCGGCGAAAACGACGGAGGAGGCTCCCGCGACCGCCGAGACGCCCACGAAGAAGACATCGAGGACGAGGAAGAGCACACCCGCGAAGGCCGCCTCCTGACGCGTCCGGCGGCTCCGCCGCGCGGTCAGACGGGCTCGTCCATGTCATCAAGATCGACCGCGACCGAGCCGACCAGCGTGAGTAGCGCCTCCGCGTAGGCGTTCTCGGCCGTCAGCGCCTCGAACTCGTGGGGTCGGCCGCTCAACTCCGCCTCGACGACGAAGCGCACCTCACCGTCGGCGATGATGCGCTGGAGCGATCGGAACGTGCCGCGCAGCAGCTCGCGCAGCTGGTCCTCGCGCGGCAGCCAGAGCGAGTCCTCCAGCGAGACGGAGTCGAGCGCCCACTCGGTGGTGCCGTTGAAGCCCAGCTCGGTGCCGCTCGGATACTCGTGCGCCTCGATGGTCATGTCGCTCACGGTGAAGACGTCGCCGTCGAAACCCTCGCGCTCGATGCGGAAACGGTCGCCGGTGGCGGGGGTCCAGCGCAGGCCGGAGGTGCGCAGCGCTCGAGCCAGCTCGATGGAGATCATCGGATGAGTGTGCCGGGCGAAGCCGGGTGCCCGCCGCGAGAATCCGCACGACCGCCGAGCCGGGCACCGCCGCCGTTTTTCTGCACCCGGTTGATCAATGCCATGATGGTCGAGAGCCTTGGGGGAACGCGATGCCGGACGCAGCGATCTCAGACGCCGCGCAGGCTGCCGCCGACAGGGTCGTGGATCTCGTCGTGGCCACGCGGGAGCAGCTCGAGGGCGTGCCGTTCTCGACGCCGCCCGAGGAGGTCTCCTCCGCGCTGGGCGCCGCCTCGGCCTTCGGGTTCGACGTCTGGGCCCCCTTCGGCGTCGATCCGGCAGAGGACGCCCGGCGCGTGGCCCGCTACTGGGAGTCGCTCGGGATGTCGATCCGGTTCTCGCACGCCGGCCCGTCGCCGGTCGTGCACGGCGACGGTGGGCCGGTCCGCAGTGCCGAGTTCGACACCGGAGTCCTGCAGGACCTCTACGGCATCGTCGCCGTGCTGCCGTGGCAGCACGATGACGAGGCGTGGCCGGCGAGCACGGACCGGCTCGTCGGCGACTGATCCGTACCGCAGGCGTCCGAATGTCGGTGGATGAGTTTACGTTCATGAAACGTCCGGTTCACAGGCCGGGCACCCGCAGTGCATAGCGTGGCGATGCCCGCCCCTCCGGGGTTCGGCTGCCGCGCCGCGCAGCGACGATGCCGCGACCGCTCGATCGAGCGGAGATCGAGAGGACCACCATGCCCGACGCCTCCCCCCAGCCCGGCCGCCGACGCAGGCGCGGCCTCGGTCTGGCCGCCCTCACGGGCCTGTCCCTCGTCGCGACTCCGCTCGCCGCTGCCCCGGTCTCGGCCGCCCCTGCCGGTGACGCTCTCGTCATCAGCGAGGTCTTCGCCCGCGGCGGCTCGGCCGGAGCCGCCTACAGCAACCGCTACGTCGAGCTGTACAACCCGACCGGTGCCGAGATCGCGCTCGGCGGGCTCTCGATCCAGTACCGCTCGGCGACCGGCACCGCCGCCCCGACCACCACGGTCCCGCTCACCGGCGCGGTGCCCGCGGGCGGGCACTTCCTCCTCGCGGGCGCCAGCAACGGGACCAGCGGCGCAGCGCTGCCCGCCGCCGACCAGAGCGCCAACGGGCTGAACATGGCCGCAGCGGGAGGCACGCTCTTCCTGGTCGACGGAGTGTCTCCGCTCGCCGCCCCTCCCACCGGCGCGGCCGACCAGCCGGACGCCGTGCTCGACCTCGTCGGCTACGGCAGCTCGAACACCTACGAGTCGGCCGTCGCGACGGCCCCCTCGCTCACGCAGACGATCGCCAGAGCCGAGACCACGACGGGCGACACCGACGTCAACGCCGCCGACTTCGCCTCGGCGCACCGACCCCGCAGACGGCCGGCGCGGGCGGCTCGCCCGAGCCGACCACGCCGCCGACGACCCCGCCCGCCGAGGTCCCGACCGTCGCTGTCCGCGAGATCCAGGGCACCGGAGACGCGTCCCCTCTCGTCGGCCGCACCGTCACCACCACCGGCGTGGTCACCGCCCGTTACCCGTCCGGCGGCTACAACGGTTACGTGATCCAGACCGCGGGAACCGGTGGCGAGAGCGCACGCACCGCCTCCGACGCGGTCTTCGTCTTCTCCTCCGCCTCGGTGGGCTCCGTCGCGGTCGGCGACCACCTGCGGATCACCGGCGTCGTCAGCGAGTACAACGGACTCACCGAGCTCACGCCGACCTCGGCCGCGGCCGTGGTGCGACTCGACGGCCCCGCCGCCGCTGCCGTGCCCGCCGCCGTGACCGTGCCCCGCACGGACGCCGAGCGCGAGGTGCTCGAGAGCATGCTGATCGCTCCCCAGGGCGCGTACACCGTCACCGACACCTTCGACCTGAACAGCTTCGGCTCGATCGGCCTGGCCGCCGGTGAGACGCCGCTGCTCACGCCGACCGAGGTCGCACGACCCGGCTCCGCCGAGCTGGCCGCGGTCGTGGCCGACAATGCCGCCCGCGCGATCACCCTCGACGACGGCGCCTCCCTGAACTTCCTCGGCGCCGCGGCGAACAAGGCGATCCCCCTGCCCTACCTCACGCCGACCGAGCCGATCCGCGTCGGGGCTCCCGCCGTCTTCAGCCGCCCCGTCGTCCTCGACTACCGCAACGGCGGCTGGGCCTTCCAGCCGACCACGCAGCTGACCGTCGAGAACGCCGCCGAGGTGCAGCCCGCCACGTTCGCGAACACCCGGCAGGCGCAGCCCGAGGCGGTCGGCGGCGACGTGTCGATCGCCTCCTTCAACGTGCTGAACTACTTCACGACCACCGGCGACTCGATCGCCGGCTGCACGTTCTACACCGACCGCGACGGCGATCCCGTCACGGTCAACAGCGGCTGCGATGCCCGCGGAGCGGCGAACGCCGACGACCTCGAGCGCCAGCAGGCCAAGATCGTGACCGCGATCAACTCCCTCGGCGCCGGCGTCGTCTCGCTGGAGGAGATCGAGAACTCGGCCAAGTTCGGCGAACCCCGCGACGAGGCCCTCGCCACGCTGACCGCCGCACTCAACGCGGCACTCGGCTCCGAGGTCTGGGCCTACGTCCCCTCCCCCGCCGCACTCCCCGCGCTCGCGGACGAGGATGTCATCCGCACGGCCTTCATCTACAAGAAGTCCGCGATCGAGCCCGTCGGCGAGTCGGTCGTGCTCAACGACACGGTGAACTTCTCGAACGCCAGGAAGCCCCTCGCGCAGGAGTTCCGCCTGATCGGCGACTCCGCCAGCGAGTTCGTGGCGATCGTGAACCACTTCAAGTCGAAGGGCTCCGGTTCGGGCGCCGACGCGGATCAGGGCGACGGCCAGGGCGCGTCGAACGCGTCGCGCGTCGCGCAGGCGACCGCCCTCGTGGCCTTCGCCGACCGCCTCCGCGCCGAGAAGGCCACCGAGCTGGTGTACCTGCTCGGCGACTTCAACGCCTACTCGAAGGAGGACCCGGTCAAGGTCATCACCGACGCGGGCTACATCGACCAGGGCGCCAAGGACGGCAAGTACTCGTACTCGTTCGACGGCGCGGTCGGCTCGCTCGACCACGTGTTCGCCTCACCCGCCGCCGACGCGACGGTGACCGGTGTCGACACCTGGAACATCAACAGCGGCGAGTCGGTGGCGCTCGAGTACAGCCGATTCGACTACAACGCGACGATCTTCTACGACACCTCCGCCTACCGCTCCAGCGACCACGATCCCGTGGTCGTGGGGCTCGACCTGCCCGAGACGGCTCCCGTGACGATCGACGTGGCCACCACCGCCTCGACGAAGCGCCTCGCGGTGCTCCGAACGCTGACCGTCTCGGCGGTCAACAACGGGCCGGAGACGGTCTCGATCGAGATCACCACGGTCTACGGCTCGAAGACGCGGACGTCGGTCAAGCCCGGACAGTCCTTCACCGTGAAGACGGTGACCCTGCTCTCACCGATCAAAGCGGGGACGGCGGCCATCGCGGTCACCTCGCCCGATGGCAACACGCGGACCTACCAGCAGGCGTACCGCGGCGCCTGATCCCGCGCGCTCCCTGACCTCTACGAGCCTCGGCTCATAGAGGTCAGGGATGCCCCAGGGAGACAGTGGGCATCGTCTCGCCCGCCTCGGACCGGCGGCGGACGGTCGCACCGTCCCCACGGGCGAGCTGCGCTCCGGGGACGCGGCCGGCACCTCTGCCACCGGCCTGCGGATCCTCGGGGACGAGACGCACGGCAAGAACCTCCTCACCCGCTTCTCCAGCGGATCGCCGCTGCACACCCACCTGCGGATGCAGGGCTTCTGGAGCGCGACACCTCCGGCCGCGCTGTCCCCCGCTCGGTGCAGAAGGACATCCGCCTCCGCCTCGACGACGGCTCTACACTCTGGAGCCGACCTCCACCTCGTCGAGCTCCCGCCGCCCGCGACGAGTCCCACGACCGGCGACACCCGCCGCGGCGAGAGGCTCGGGGTCGCCGGGCGCGGGCAGCCCGCGCCTGCGGCACACTGCCCTATCCGGGATTATCGAAGATATATCGCTAGGGCGGGGAGGCCTGCTGGCGCGAGGCGCGGCACAATCGTGCGCATGATCAACCAGCGGCCTGGACCCGAGCTCGTGGCCGAGCTCCGCTCCACCGGGTGCCGGATATGATTGGCGCTTCACGAGGGACGATCTCGGTGCGGAATATTCCGGGACTGCTGGGGTAGCGCATATGCTGGACCGCATGGCAGTCGATCGGCGAATCATCGATCCCTTCACGCAGGAGGAGTTGCTAGTCCCTGAATGGGCAACTGATGAAGACGCGATCCAGAGAGCAAGTGCGAGGCGATCGTCTGCTTGGCGAGTGCTCAACATCTTTCCCGAGTGGGGCCACGATTGGCCGATCTGGGAAGCCGGGGTGAGTCACGACGGTTCAGACGCGGACGACCTCGAACTTCCGGCTTCCTTGCGTCAGGAAATCAGCGAGTGGTATCGAGAGTGGGCCGAGAAAACCCGTCCGATGATTGGATGGGACAATCATGACGACAGGACAAGGTGGGTTCAGCATGGGAACGCACTGTTCGATCAGGTTGAGAAATCGGTGTGGCTTTTCGCGACGTGAATCGAAAGTTCTCAATCAGGAACCCACCCGGGAGCCTTGACGCAAAAGTGGCTTGCGGCAACAATGCTCCCGCTGAGGGTTACCAGAGCTGCGTGTAGTTACTCGGGCAGGTGGTTCCGGACTGCGGGAAGGATGTGATCAACCGTTCGGTCGTGTTGGAGAAGATGGTCCTGTAGTTGAATGTCCCCAGCTCGGCCCCGGAGAAGGCGTCGTAGAAGACGCCGATCGCAATGAGGCACGTGGTGCCTCCCTTGGGGTCGACAGCGCGCATGTGATCAGGCCAGAGACCGGCGTTACCTCCGGATGTGGCCATGAGATCATCCCACGATTCGAAGCCCTGACTCTCCGGTACCCACCCTAGGGCCAGACCCTCGTTGAACTTGTCCTGCCAGTTCTGTTCGTGATCCTCGCGGATGTGCTTGTAGCCCCATCCGCCCTTACCCGACGCATCGTCGGGCTGTCCGCACCGCAGCTGGTAGTCCCAGTGCTCCCCGCTCCACCAGTGCACGTACTCCGCGAAGAGATCTTCGGAGTGGTTGAGACTGAAGCAGCCCTACCACTGGTTCCAGTCGATAAGCTGAGGCGTAACCGTCCCAGGCGGAGTCGCCGCGGGCTCGTCAGCGTCGACACTCCACGTCTGAAGATCTTCGGCCGGAACGATCTCATCATCGATCCGGAACCCGAATCCGACAGTCTGCTCGGACGGAGCATCGACTATCGACGCTGAGGCCAACGGAGCGGTGATCGTCGTCACGCCGACGGCGAGGAGAGCGGCCGTCAGTGCTCGCAGAACTCTCTTGGTCATGGCAATGGACGCCTGTCTCGTTGAGTGAAGAGTCGCGGTCGTCCGAATCGAAACCGCTTGCCCAACTTACTGAGATATCGCTCAGTAATGCATGTCGGCTCTTGAGGGGACCGATCGGGGGACAGAGCCGCGTGCCGTCCGTCCGTCCGTGGACGCTGAGTGCCTCGACCGGAGTGACGCGCATAGCGCGTTGCGCGGGAAGGGCGGCCGAGATGACGGTGATCAGGGTGCCGATGACGAGGACGCCGAGCAGCATCGGGATCGGGACGCGGCGAGTTCCCCCGTTCGCCGGCGAGGTCCTCGACGTCGACCTCCAAGCGGGCGGCAGGGGAATCGCCTCCTGCAGGCCGGAATTCATCTCCGGTCAGATCGAGTTCGAGTTCCGTCGCCTCGAGGGCGACGGCTACCTCCGTGGCCGCGACGTCCACGGCGTCGCCGAGGGCCTCGCGGATCACTGGGGCGAGATCACCGCGGTCCGCCCCTTCCGAGACGGCAACACCCGCAGCCAGAGCGCCTTCGTCACCCTTCTCTCCGGCAGCGCCGGTTGGTCGATCCAGCGGCCGGACGTCGATCCGTCATACGGCTCACCAACCTCCCTGAGCAGTACGGCTAGGCCCTGCTTACCGCCCGGTGGCCCTCCTGCGTAGGCTGGCCGCATGACGAACGAGTGGGGTTCCCCGGATCCCTCGGCGCGACGCAGTCCGGCGTCCGCACCGGCGAGCGCCTCCGGTGACGACATCGAGGGGCCCCGGGTCGAAGACGCGGAACGCGCGCTCGCCGTGCGCGAGGTCAAGCGGCGCCGCGACTTCCTCGGGTCGGTCGGCGGCTGGGCGAGTGTCTCGGCGATCACCACCGCGGTCTGGGTCGCCTCGGGCGCCGACGGCTACTTCTGGCCGATCTGGCCGATGGTCGGCATCGGGATCGGCGTCGTGGGCCAGGCCGCGTCGATCTGGGGTCCGACCCGCAAGGAGATCACCGAGCGGACATCGCCGCCGAGATGAAGCGCCGGCAGAAGCGCAGCCCCTGATCAGTCCAGCCGGCCCACCGAGGTGACGCGGACGACGGCGGATCCCTGCTCGTCCGACTCCGCCAGATCGACGGTCGCCGAGATCCCCCAGTCGTGGTCGCCCGCCGGGTCGTCGAGGATCTGCCGTACCCGCCACTGCGTCGGCTCCTCCTCGACCAGCAGCATCGCGGGGCCGCGCGCATCCGGACCGGTGCCGATGCGGTCGTGTTCGTCGTAGTAGTCGTCCAGCGCCGCACCCCACGCGTCCGCATCGAAGCCGGCGGCCGCGTCGAGCCCGCCCAGGGCCTCGTGGTCGTCGAGGGCGGCAAGCGTGACCCGACGGAACATCTCGTTGCGCACCAGGACACGGAAGGCGCGGTGGTTGGCGGTGAGGCGGCGCGGAGCGGGCGGCACGATCGACTGGTCCGCCGCGTGCCGAGCCGGGTTCACCAGTTCCTCCCACTCGTCGACGAGCGAGGAGTCGACCTGACGGACCAGCTCACCCAGCCACTCGATCAGGTCGTGCAGCTCCTCGTTCTTCAGCTCGTCCGGGATGGTCTGCCGGGCGGCGCGGAACGCGTCGGACAGGTAGCGCAGCACCAGTCCCTCCGAGCGCGAGAGCTTGTAGAAGGCGGTGTACTCGCCGAACGACATCGCCCGCTCGTACATGTCGCGCACGACCGACTTGGGCGAGAGTTCGAAGTCCTTCACCCACGGCTGCGCGGCCGTGTACGTCGCGAAGGTCGCCTCCAGCAGCTCCTCAAGCGGCTTCGGGTGCGTGACCGACTCGAGCAGCTCCATCCGCTCCTCGTACTCGATCCCCTCCGCCTTCATCGCGGCAACGGCCTCGCCACGGGCCTGGAACTGCTGGGCGCCGAGGATCGGCCGCGGGTCGTCGAGCGTGGCCTCGAGTACCGAGACCACGTCGAGCGCGAAGCTGGGAGACTCGGGATCGAGCACGTCGAACACCGCGAGCGCGAACGGCGAGAGCGGCTGGTTGAGCGCGAAGTTGGGCTGCAGGTCGACGGTCAGGCGGATGCGTGTCACGCCGTCTGCGTCGACGCTCTGCTCGATGACACCCGCCTCCCGGAGCGTGCGGTAGATGCCGAGCGCGCGGCGGGCGAGCTGCAACTGGTGCTTCCACGGCTCGTGATTGTCGAAGATGAGCGCGTGCACGTTCGCGTAGGCGTCACCGCCGCGCGCGATCACGTTCAGCAGCATCGCCGAGGTGATGGTCATGTGCGAGGTCAGTGTCTCGGGCTCCGCGTCGACGAGCTTGCGGAAGCTCGGCTCGCCCCAGCTGACGAAGCCCTGCGGGGCCCGCTTGGCGACCCACTTCCTCCGCTTCTTCGGATCGTCGCCCATCTTGTCGAGAGCCTTGCGGTTCTCGGACTCGTGCTCGGGAGCCTGAACCACCACCGTGCCCGCGGTGTCGTAGCCGGCTCGCCCGGCGCGCCCCGCGATCTGGTGGAACTCGCGCGCCGAGAGCTGGCGCATCCGGGTGCCGTCGTACTTCGTCAGCGCGGTGAGCAGCACCGTACGGATGGGGACATTGATGCCGACGCCGAGCGTGTCGGTCCCGCAGATGACCCGCAGCATCCCCTGCTGGGCGAGCTGCTCGACCAGGCGGCGGTACTTGGGCAGCATGCCCGCGTGGTGCACGCCGATGCCGAGGCGGAGCAGGCGCGAGAGCGTCTTGCCGAAGGCGGTGGTGAAGCGGAACCCGCCGATCACCTCCGCGATGCGGTCGCGGTGCTCCCGGGTCGCGATGTTCGCGCTCGTCAGGGCCTGCGCGCGCTCGAGTGCCGAGGCCTGCGAGAAGTGCACGACGTACACCGGCGACTGGTTCGTCGCGAGCAGCTCCTCGATGGAGTCGTGAATGGGAGCGATCTCGTAGAAGTAGTGCAGCGGCACGGGACGCTCCACGCCGGTGACGCGCGCGGTCTCGCGGCCGGTGCGGCGGCTCAGGTCGGCGGCGAGCGCCGTCACGTCGCCCAGGGTCGCTGACATCAGCACGAACTGCACGTGAGGGAGGGTGAGCAGCGGCACCTGCCACGCCCAGCCGCGCGCTGGGTCCGCGTAGAAGTGGAACTCGTCCATCACGACCTGGTCGACGGGAGTCTCGGCGCCGTGCCGTAGCGCAAGATTCGCGAGGATCTCGGCCGTGCAGCAGATGATCGGGGCGTCCGCGTTCACCGAGGAGTCGCCGGTGACCATCCCGACGTTGGAGGCTCCGAAGACGTCGACCAGCGCGAAGAACTTCTCGGAGACCAACGCTTTGATCGGCGCGGTGTAGAAGCTGCGCCGCCCGGAGGCGAGGGCCGCCGCGTGTGCACCGATCGCGACCAGCGATTTCCCCGTCCCGGTCGGTGTCGACAGGATCAGGTTCGACCCGGAGGCGATCTCGAGCATCGACTCGTCCTGCGCCGGGTAGAGCGGCAGGCCCCGCGACTGCGCCCACTCGGCGAAGGCCAGGTACACCGCGTCGTCATCGACACGCCCGTCGGCGTCGGGCGTCGGCATCCGGTCGAGCAGCGTCGAGGTCATCCCCCCATCCTCCCAGCCCCGGCCGCGCGCCTCACCGTGCAGCGGCATCCGCGGCGCTGCGCCCGGTCGTCGAGCACCGAACGCACCGGCGGGCGCTCGGTGCGATGCCCGGCGGGGTCGTTTCGGGACACGTCCCGCAGACGGCATCCACAACCTCGCGGGAGCTACAGCTAGGCCGCTGGCCGGGAGCGGCGCTCGAGCAACCGGGTGAGCGCCCGGCGCCCGAGCAGGAAGACCGCGAGCACGATCGCCGTCACGACGACGAAGCTCGGCTGCACGCCCTGAGCCGAGACGAGCCGCAGCAGCATCCCGCCCGCAACCGTCACCGCCCACATCACGAGCCCGGCGGGGACGATCCGGTCGGGTGCTCGCCATGAGCGCGACACCGCCCAGCCGATGAGCAGTGCGAGAAGGAACGGCCAGAGCGTGCCGAGCAGCCCAAGCAGCGCCGGCCCCTCGTCGTGGCTGCGGCGGCCGATGAGCGCGAAAACCAGCACGAGGGCTGCGTCGAGCGAGAGGCCGCGCCACGCCGCGCGGGTCACGCCGGCTCCGTCACGAAGTCGATCAGCTGTTCGACGCGGCCGAGCAGCGCCGGCTCGAGGTCGTGGAACGTGCTCACTCGGCCGAGAATGCGCTGCCAGGCCCGGGCGATGTCGGCCTGCTCCTCGTGCGGCCAGCCGAGCGCCTCGCAGATGCCGTGCTTCCACTCGATGCCGCGCGGGATCTCGGGCCAGCGCTCGAGGCCGATCCGGGCGGGCTTCACGGCTTGCCACACATCGATGTAGGGGTGGCCGACGACGAGGACGTGGGCGCCGTGCGGGCCGGCCGCGACCTGGTCGGCGATGCGCGACTCCTTCGAGCCGCGGACGAGGTGGTCGACGAGGACACCGATGCGCCGACCCGGACCGGGCCGGAACTCGCGCACCAGCGCATCGAGGTTGTCGACGCCCTCGATGTACTCGACGACGACGCCCTCGATCCGCAGGTCGTGGCCCCAGACCTTCTCGACCAGCTCGGCGTCGTGGCGCCCCTCGACGTAGATGCGGCCGGGCAGGGCCACCCGCGCCTTCGCATCGGCGACGTGGAACGAGCCGGAGGCGGAGCGGGCGCGGCCGAGGTTCGCGTCGCGCTTGAGGCCGGGAGCCTTGAGCGAGACGGGCCTGCCGTCGAGGAGGAAGCCGGGCCCGAGCGGGAAGACGCGGACCTTACCGAACCGGTCCTCCAGCCGCACCATCCGCAGTTCGACGCCGAGCACGGCGCCGACGAAACCGGAGGAGACCTCCTCGACCACCAGGTCGCGCTCGGCCTCGACGACGGCCACCTCGACCCTGTTCCTCGCCCGCCAGTCACCGGCGAGCACGTCCTGCCCGTACCTGTCCTCGTCCATCGCACCGAGGGTAGTCGGAGGCGCGCCCCGGCCCGCGCGGACACGGCGCATGCACCTCTGGTTACATGAGCGGATGACCGAGGATCTCGAACCCGCCGCAGAGCTCTTCAAGGTGCTGTCCTCCGCCTCGCGGCTGCGACTGCTACGCGCCCTCGCCGAGGAGACCTCGACCGTCGGCCGGCTGGCCGAGGTGACCGGGCTCTCGCAGCCGCTCGTGTCGCAGCATCTGCGCACCCTCCGCTCGGCGGGGCTGGTGGCGGTGGAGAGGGTGGGCCGGGAGGCGCACTACTCGGTCGCCGACACGCACGTCAGCCACATCGTGGACGACGCGGTGCGGCACGCGCTCGAAGGCTGACCGGCCCTGGCGATGACGATCATCGCTCTCAATTGGGCGCATCTATTGCAATGTGTTTATAACTCTGGTCAGCTGGGTGCCGCCGCTCCTCCGCGGCGCCCGCATCCGGAAAGGCACGACACATGAGCACCACCGACATCCACGCCGAGCACGCCGTCGCCGAGCACGAGCACGGCGAGAACTGCGGCCACCCGGCCGTGCAGCACGACGGTCACGTCGACTACGCGCACGGCACGCATCACCACGCCCTGCACGGCGATCACTACGACGAGCACGAGACCGAGGCCGAGCACTCGACGGCCGACCACGAGCACGGCGACGCCTGCGGCCACGAGGCCGTCTCGCACGACGACCACATCGACTACGTGCACGACGGCCACAAGCACGCAGTGCACGCTGATCACTACGACGAGCACTGAGCGGAGCCGCGACGGGAGGGCGCCGTCCGCCGCGGACGGCCCCTCCCGTCGTCGTCAGCCCTGACGCGCCTTGAAGCGCGGGTTCAGCTTGTTGATCACGAAGACCCGCCCACGGCGGCGGACCACCTGAGACCCGGGCTGGCTCTTCATCGACTTGAGGGAATTGCGGACCTTCACGGCGACCCTGCTCTCTATTGATAACGGTTATCGATAGAGTAACCCGCCATGGAGCCCTTCGTCCCCCTGCCGCCCGTCCTCGCCGTCACGCTGGTCAGCGCGACCGACGCGCGCGATGCCTCCCGCACGGCCGCCCTACTCGCCGGCCAGCCGGAGGGCGCGATCGACATCGACCTCGACCTGCCCGGCTCCGACGGCCCGCAGTTCGCCGATGAGCTGGCCCACCGTCTCGCCGCGCAAGCGGACGACGGCCGGCGCGGACACACCGTCGTCGCCCTCGACCCCGGGGCCGACCCGCTCGAGATCGGGCTCGTCCTCGAGCACCTCTGCTCGCAGCGGCACCCCGGAGACACGCGGATCGCACTGCTCGACGTGGTCGCCGTCACCTCGGCGGCCGAGATCCTGCGCGTGCTCTGCCGCAGCGGCGGCCCCTCAGCCGACGCCGGCGAGCGCCTCGCAGCGCGCCTGGAGTTCGCGAGCATGATCGCCCTCACCGACCCGATCGACGCCCCGGTGACCGACGACGGCGCGCTCGTCCTCGACCTCCTCCACGCGATCGCCCCCTCCGCCGAGGTGATCACCGCCCACGAGCGGCCGGCGACGCGGAGACTCCTCCCCCGCCGCGCGCACGCGCTCGCGTCGTCCATGGGCTGGCAGTGCGCACTGAACGGCACCTCCCGGCCACGCTCGACGAGCGTGCAGGAGTTCGTCTTCCGCGATCCGCTGCCCTTCCACCCCGCGCGCCTCAGCGCAGCCGTGGCCGGCGAGCTGGTCCCGGAGAAGGTGGGCCGGATCCTCCGCTCGCGCGGGCTGGTCCGCCTCGCGACCCGCGCCGACCGGGTGGGGTCGTGGTCGGTCGCCGGCGACGTGCTCGCGCTCGACCCGACGAGCCTGCGGAGCTGGGACGTCGACGCGCCGCTGGGCCAAGAGATCGCGTTCTTCGGAGTGGACCTCGACCAGCGCGCGCTGGCCGACGTGCTGTCGGGCTGCCTCCTGACGCCCCGCGAGCTGCTCGCCGGGCCGGACGCCTGGGCGTCCTTCGCCGATCCCTTCCCGCGCTGGGTGGACGAGCACCGGCACTGACACCGCGCCGCCTCCGGCGAGCCCCTGCGAGCGCCTGTCCTCGCGCGGGCACGCGTCCGTCAGGATCGGGCCGCTCGTCGGACCGCGACCGGCTGCCGGTCAGTGGCTGCCGGCCAGTGGCTGCCGGTCAGCGGCTGCCGGTCAAGGCGAGCGTCCCCTCGGCGCGGGCGCGGCAGAAGCGGAGTCGAGCGTCCGGTCGACCGCACACGTCCGACGCGAGGCGGATGTCGCCTTCTGTATACAGAAGCGGAACGGCCTGCGCGCACGGAGAGGACAGAGGGCTCGATAAAACAGGTTGTGCTGAGGTTGTAGCAAGGGCGAAACCTGCCGGAAACCACATCCGGGATACAAAAGACGTGTCCTCGCGGCAGCCTCTCCTTCGAAGCCGCCCCACACCTCGCCCCGCTGGGAGCTACACATGACTGCTGTATCCCGCACCACCGCTCCGCCCGCCTCCGGCCACTCGGTCGCCTCCGTCCTCGACTCCATCGGATTCACTCGTGCGCAGTTCTGGGTGTTCCTGCTGATCCTCGCCGGGGAGTTCTTCAACACCCTCGAGCAGAACTCGGTGGGCGCCATGGGCAGCCACATCAAGCAGACGCTGCAGATCGGCGACATCCAGCTCACGACGATCAATACGGCGACGGTCATCGGCGGCCTGATCGGGCGCGTGCTCGCCGGCTACCTCGCCGACCGCTACGGCCGCCGCTTCTCGCTCAGCCTCAACCTGCTGATCTACACGCTCGGCGGCCTGATCAGCGCCCTCGCCGTGAACTACGAGATGCTGCTCGTCAGCCGCCTCATCGTCGGGATCGGCATCGGCGGCGAGTTCATGATCGGGCTCGTGATGCTCTCGGAGATGGTCTCGACCCGCTTCCGCGGCACCGCGATCGGCGCCGTCAACGTCGGCGCCGGCGGCCTGGGCAACTTCCTCTCTTACGGCCTGTTCCTCCTGCTGCTCGGACCGCTGGAGACCCCGCTCGGCGGACCCGACACGGTCTGGCGCTGGTCGTTCGTCATCCTCGCCGTCCCCGCTCTGCTGGTCGTCTTCTACCGCCGGAAGCTGCCAGAGACCCCGCGCTGGCTGCTGTCGCAGGGCCGTGTCGAGGACGCCAACCGTTCCCTCGCCGTCCTCTCCTCGAACTCGCTCACTCCTACCGGCGTCCGTCCACCCGTGGAGCTGACGCAGGACGATCTGCTCCCCGCGCGGATGTCCGCCTCCCCCGCCGCCGTCTTCAGCCGTCCGGTGATCCGCCGCACCGCCGCCCTCGGCGTCGCGTCGTGGATGGCGTTCGGCTCCCAGGTCACCCTGAACTTCCTGATGCCCACCCTTCTCGTCGAGCGCGGCTACTCCGTCTCGCAGAGCCTGCTCTACACGATGATCATGAACGTCGGATCGCTGCTCGGAGCGACCACTGCAGCCCTCATCGCGGGACGGGTTGGTCGGCGCACCGCGGTCGGCGCCGCCGGAGTGCTGGGCTGCCTCACGGCGCTCGCCTTCGCCGGCTTCGGAAACGGCACCGGAGCAATCCTCGTGCTCGGTGCACTGTTCCAGTTCTTCACGATGGTCACCAACACCACGCTCGCCACCTGGACGGCCGAGGTCTTCCCGACGGCGATCCGCGCCTCCGGAGCCTCGATCGTCAACGGCATCGGCAACATCGCCGGAGCGGTCATGCCGTTCCTCGCGGTCGCGCTCTACGGCACGTTCGCCTTCGCCGGAGTCTTCGGCCTCGCAGCAGTGATGTACGCGGTGCTCGTCGTCGCCTCCCGCTTCGCCCCCGAGACCCGGGGACGCTCGCTCGAGGACGTCAACGAGAACGCGATCGCCGCCGCCCACTGACCCCTTCCACGCCCCCGGCGCTCCGGCGTCGAGGGCTCACCCCACAAGGAGCACCATGGACACCCTCACCGTCTCGGCCACCGCGAACGGACTCAACTACCTCCCCGAGTACGTCGCCGACGTCGGCGGCCTGTTCGCCGAGCGCGACCTGACCGTCACCGCCACTGCCTGCGACCCCTGGACCGGTGTGCTCGACGACCTCGACTCCGGCGCCGCGGACCTCGCGCTGGGCGGCCTCTGGGTACCGGGGATGTACGCCGGCACGAGCCGGAAGCTCACCGTCGTCGGCCAGCTCAACCACCGCTTCCCGATGACCGTCGTCGCCCGCGATGCCTCCGGTCCCGCGGGGCTCGGCTGGCTCGCCGGCAAGGTCGCCCTCGCTCCCGGCGCCGGCGGCAGCGCTCCGTTCGAGTTCACCGCGGGCCTGATCCGCGAGGCCGGACTCGACGTATCGGCGACCCGGTGGGTGCGCGATCTCTCGACCGCGATGATGCTCGAGCTCTACCGCGACGGCCTCGGCGACGCGATCGTGCTCGATCTGCTGTCGGCGAAGGAGCTCGTCGCCGCCGACGGCGGACGGATCGTCTTCCGCCATCTCGACGCGGGCGTCATGCCCAACAGCGTCTACTACACCCGCACCGACCGCGTCGAGGAGCTCGCCGACCGGACGGGCCGCTTCGTCGACGCGATCGAGACCGCCATGCAGAGGATCACCGCCGGTCGGGCCGGACCCGAGATCGACGCGGTGCTCGCCGCCCGCTGGCCCGACCGCGACTCCGTGCTCCTGCACGAGGCCGCCGACGAGATGGCGGCGGGCGGAGTCTGGGACACGACCGTCATCGACGAGGCTGCCTCCGACCGCTGGATGCGGATCCTCGCCGAAGCCGGACTCGTGACCTCCGCGCCCTCACTCGCCGAACTCAGCGGCTCCGCACCGGCCGGCGCGCGCCGATGACCCTCGTCCTCGCCTCCGAGCAGATCGCGGGCCTGCTTCCCGACGTCGACGTCCTCGGCATCGTCGAGGAGGTGTTCGCCGACCTCGGCTCGGGGGTTCTGGACCAGCCCGCCCCCACGGCTCTCTCGGGCGAGGACGACGGACTGATCCTGCCGATGGCGGTCCGCTCCGACGCACTCGGCCTCGCAGCCGTGAAGCTGATGGCCGACCTGCCCGGGAACTCCGCACGGGGACTGCCGACGCAGCGCTCGACGATCCTGGTCACCTCAGTGCGGACGGGCGAGTGCGTCGCGGTGCTCGACGGCGCGCTGATCACCCGGGCCCGCACGGCCGCCGCCTCCGCGGTCGCGACCAGGCACCTCGCCCGCCCCGACAGCAGCGTGCTCGGGCTGATCGGCGCCGGCAATCTCGCCGTCGAACACGTCCGAGCCCTGACGGCCGTCGCCTCCGTCGGAGAGATCGTGGTGTGGTCGCGGTCCTCCACCACGCTCGACCGGTTCTCGGAGGCGGTGGGCCGTCCCGTGAGGATCGCGGCCGATCCGCGCGAGGTGGCGGCGACGAGCGACATCCTCTGCACCCTCACCCCCTCGGTCGATCCGATCGTGCGGGGATCCTGGCTGCACCCCGGGCAGCACCTGAACGCCGTCGGCGCGCGGCCCCGCCCGACGCACCGCGAGCTCGACTCCGCGGCCATGGCAATCGGGACGCTCGTCGTCGACAGCGCCGCGACGGCCCGCGCCAAGTCCGGTGATCTCGTGCAGGCCATCGCCGAGGGCGCGCTGAGCTCGCTCGACGGACTGCGCGAGCTGGGGGACGTGGTGGCGGGCACCGCACCGGGCCGCGCGAGCGCGGCGGAGATCACGGTGTTCGACTCCGTCGGCCTCGCCGCTCAGGACCTCGCGGTCGCGGCGGCGCTGATCGATCTCGCCCGCCTCCGCGATGTGGGGTCCGCCGTCCTGCTCTCGGCGACTCCGGTGACGGTCTGATGCGTATCGCCGTCGCCACCTGAAGCGCCCCCGAGCGCGCCGCCGCTCGCGCCCGGGGGGCGGGCGGCACCGAGATCGTCGCGGTCCTGCCCGCCCGGGGACTCGCCTCCGCCGAGGGCCGGCAGGCAGCGTCCTCAGCGCCGCGGCCGTGGTGATCCGCCTCGGCTGCGCAGGACGCGAGGAGGACCTGGGCGCCCGCCTCACGACCAGCCGACCCGACAGCTCTGCCCGCCCCTGCCGGAGGAGCGCAGCCGGCCCGGCGGCTGAGCGTGTTGAATGGTGGGGCCGGCGTCGCGAGGAGGACCGTCATGACACTCGCCACCACCGAGGAGTCGCTCGCGAGCCAGACCTACCGCAGGCTGCGCCGACAGATCATCCTCGGCCACTATCCGCAGGGGTCGCGGCTGGTCGAGGCCTCACTCGCCGCTGAGCTCCACGTGTCGCGGTTGCCGGTGCGCGAGGCCGTCCCGCAACTCGCGCACGAGGGCTTCGTGCGGATGCTGCCCCGACGCTCCACCCGCGTCGCCCAGTGGAGCACCGAGGACGTCGTCGAGCTGTTCGACGTACGGCTCGGCCTCGAGACGCTGGGCGCGCGCCTGGCCGCTCAGGCCGTCTCCGCCGGCGCATCGCTCCAGCCGCTGCTCGACGCGATCGACGCGGAGCACCGCGCGCTGGACAGCGAGGACTGGCTGGAGGTCGCCGAGACCTCGACCGTCGTGCATGAGGCGATCGTCGAGGTCGCCGGCAGTGCCCTGCTCGCCTCGCTGATGCGCGCGGTCACCGGCCGGATGACCTGGCTGTTCTACCTCACCAGCGCTCGCGACCAGCGCCAGCAGTCCGAGGAGCACCACGGCCTCCTCGACGCGATCCGATCCGGCAACGACCGGCTCGCCGAGTCGACCGCCTTCACCCACATCGAGAAGGGCCGCGCGCCCTCGCTCGCGATGATCAGCCGGCGCACGAACATCTCGGCCACTGATTAGCGGGATCCCGCAGGCAACGCTCTCGGAGGCGTATCCGCCGGACGAAGGATCAGCTGCCGCGTCGCCATCGACGCGCGTGTCCCGTCGTCGTCCACCGTCGTCGCGACCCAGCACGGGTCACCGCGGACGGACACGGCCGGCCTCGACCTGCTCGTCGTCCGCGACGGCAGAGCTCGTCGCCGTTCCGGTCCGCGTCACCGCCGAGGAGTCATGCCCCGCACGGCGGCGGAACCCGCCAGCACGACAGGCCACGCGCCACCCCGGCATCCTCCCAGCTTCGGGAGTCGAGCTGGCCCCTAGAATCGGGCGCAGCAAGGGGAGTACTCCCGTCCGCGATGTGCCCGTCACTACGAGTGTGAATCCACGCTCCGGGCCATCGGTTCCAGTCGCCACACCTCGTTGGTCGGCGCTAGAACGGAGGAGACCTTGGTGTCGTTCCGAACACTGAACCCCTTTGGAGTACGTCCGTGCAGGTCACCACCACCGTCTGGCTCATCACGATCGCTGTGACGATCGCCTTCTTCGTCTACGAGTTCTTCGTCCATGTGCGGAAGCCGCACGAACCGACCATCGGCGAGTCCGCCCGCTGGTCCGCCTTCTACATCGGCCTCGCCCTGCTCTTCGGAGTCGGCATCGGCATCGTCTCCGACTGGCGCTACGGCGGCGAGTACTTCGCCGGCTACCTCACCGAGAAGGCGCTGTCGCTCGACAACCTCTTCCTCTTCCTGATCATCATGTCCGGCTTCGCCGTGCCGAAGATCTATCAGCAGAAGGTGCTGATGATCGGCATCGTGATCGCCCTGATCATGCGCGGCATCTTCATCGCCGTGGGGGCGGCGCTGATCGAGAACTTCTCCTGGGTGTTCTACCTGTTCGGCGCGCTGCTTTTCGTCCTCGCCTACCAGCAGATCAAGGGCGACCACGGAGATCCCTCGAACAACGCGTTCATGCGCTTCGTCCGCCGCATCCTGCCCGTCACCGACGAGTACCACGGCGACAAGCTGACGGTGAAGAAGAACGGGACGCGTTTCGTCACGCCGATGCTGCTGACGATCGTCGCGATCGGCTTCATCGACCTGGTCTTCGCCCTCGACTCGATCCCCGCCATCTACGGTCTGACCAACGAGGCCTACATCGTCTTCACCGCGAACGCCTTCGCCCTGATGGGACTGCGCCAGCTGTTCTTCCTCATCGGCGGACTCCTCGAGCGCCTCGTCTACCTCAGCCAGGGACTGGCGGTCATCCTCGCCTTCATCGCCGTGAAGCTCGTCTTCCACGCCCTGCACGTCAACGAGGTGCCCTTCATCAACGGCGGCCAGCCGCTGCTGTGGGTCCCCGAGATCCCCATCTGGTTCTCGCTCACCTTCATCGGCACGACGATCGCCGTGGCGACCGTCGCGAGCCTCCTCAAGACACGCGGCACGCGCAGCGTGTCGAGCCACTAGTCCCGTCGCGGAGGCGGTCACCGTGCGATCCTTCGAGGCGACTCAGGTCCGACTCGAGAGGCATCGTCACGGTGACCGCTCGTCACTGGCGAGCAGGACGACACGAGTGAGCACAGCGATATGCCGAGCACTCGAGACCTCGGTTCGGACGTGCGGCAGGAGCCGCAGAACCCCGTCATCGAAGGCACAGCGATCCTCCACGGCGCAGTCGCGGTTCTCCGGCTCGCGTTCTGGTTCACCGACGCGCGCGCCGCTCTCGCGCCCCTCACGGGCCCAGGGATGACCCGTGTCCCCGTCGGCTCCGCCGCAGCGGTGGCGCAACGGGCACCGAAGCGGCTGCGCGCGAGCGAGTGCAGCAGCTGATCCTGTTCCCGAGCCGACCACTCGCCGGGAGTGTGACGCTCGGATGCTCACTCCCGCGCGCGGTCGGTAGGCTGGCCCCCAGCACGTGCTCCGGGGTCGGTGAGAATTCCGAACCGGCGGTGACAGTCCGCGAACCGCAACCCCGTCGAGGGGCTGCGGTTGACCTGGTGGAACTCCAGGACCGACGGTGAAAGTCCGGAGGAGAGGCAGCACGAGCGTCGCGCAGCAGCGCGAAGCTGAGCGACGGTGCCCGCGCACCGCCGATCGAGACCCCGGAGTTCGGCGACGAACGGAAGACCGGGAATGACGATCGACTACGAGCACGCCATGCGCCGAGCGCTGGCGCTCGCCCAACGCGGGCCCGCCCGCGGACTGAACCCGCGCGTGGGCTGCGTGATCCTCGCGCCCGACGGCAGCGTCCTCAGCGAAGGCTGGCACCACGGAGCCGGGACAGCGCACGCCGAGGTCGACGCGCTGTCCTCCCTCGCCCCGGGCGCCGCCTCCGGAGCCACCGCCGTGGTGTCGCTTGAGCCCTGCGACCACACCGGCCGCACCGGCCCGTGCAGCCGCGCGCTGATCGAGGCCGGAGTCGCGCGCGTGGTCTACGCGGTCGCCGACCCCGGCGAGCGCTCCGCGGGCGGCGGGCGCACCCTCCGCGACGCGGGGGTCGACGTGATCGAGGGAGTCCTCGCCGACGAAGCGGAGGAGTTCCTCCACGTCTGGCTCACCGCCACCCGCCGCCACCGCCCGTTCGTCACCCTCAAGTGGGCCTCGA
>NZ_LIIN01000042.1 GCF_001634385.1 Rathayibacter tanaceti
GACGCGAGCCGCGCGAGCGGCCCGGACCGAGCGCGGTCGTGATCGCGCGGCCGACGGGCGACGAAGCGGCGTCGCGGATGTCCTGCTCGAGACGGCGCAGCGGCAGGGGCACGGGTCCCGCGCCGCGCTCGCCGGAGTGCAGGGCCGCGAGCACAGCGCCGAGACACTCGGCGGTCGCCGGGAACGCCTCGCGTCCCGAGGGCGGCGAGCCGGGGAGGAGATCCGCCGCGACGGGGCCCGCGGCTCGGATCCGCGCGGTCCACGCACCGGAGGCGTCGAGCGCAGCGGGCACGACGGCGGCGTGCGTCGTCCGGACGGCCTCGGCGGGAGGCCGCCCGGCGGGGGCCGCGGCGTACTCGCGTCGAAGGAGGAACCCCTCGTCGAGCGCCTCGATGCTCTGGCGCCACACGCGGGTGCGGACGCTCCAGACGGTGCCGGCGCTCATGCGGCCTCCTGCAGCAGGAGCTCGCCGAGGGCCGCGGCCGCGACGGGGAAGAGCTGCGGGGGCGCTCCGACGCGCTCGGGCGCCGCTACGCTGACGCCGTCCATCGGAGGCAGGAGGACGGTGCGCGCGCGTGCCGACATCCGCTCGGTGTAGAGCGGCCAGCTCGGGCCGGACGTGAACCCGGGGGGTGCGGCGGCGGCCACGACGAGCGGCCTGACGGTGCCCTGGAGAGCGAGCAGCAGCGGGGAGTCGCACAGCCCCAGGCTGAGCCGCGAGAGGAAGTCCATTGAGGCCGGGTGCACGAGGTAGCCCTCGGCCCACTGCTCGAGCCCGACGTGGACGGGGTCGTCGTGCCGGTCGCCCCACTCGTCGATGAGCGGCCGCTCGCCCGTCAACGCCGTGGTCGCCGAGACGCCGACGAAGGCCCGGGCGCGCGGAGTCAGGACGACGCGGAACCGGGTGCTCGGACACACCTCCTGCATCCAGCCGATCCAGCTCGGGAGGAAGGCCGTGCCGAGCGCCCCGGTCGCGGCGATCACGATCCTCCGGTCCGCGAGGCCGCTCAGGCGTCGGGCCTGCTCATCGACGGCGCTCACGCGAGCACGTCCTCGGCGCCGGCGAGGAACGAATCGAGCGCCTCCGTGCGCGCCCGCTCCCGGGCGACGCGGCGTTCCGTGAGCACGGCGAGGACCTCCTCGAGATCCGCGAGGGCGGCCGCCTCTCCGTGCGACGCGAGGACCCCGAAGACGTTGACGACGACCTCGTCGGCACCGTCCGCGTGGAGGAGCTCGAGGCCGTCGGCGATCTCCTCCGGCGATCCGAAGAGGTAGACCCCCTGGTCGATGACGGCCCGCGCGGCGCCCCGACCGTCGTCGGGCAAATCGATCCCGGCCCGGCGCAGCATGTCGCGGTAGTGCGGGGCGGCGAGATGCGCGTGGACGGCGGACTCCACGAGCGAGACCGGATCGCGCCCGGGGCGCCGGACTCCCACGTGCACGACCGCCTCCACGTTCGGGACCGGGCGCTCCGAGGAGGCGGCGCCGCGCGCCAGCGCGTGAGCGATCGTGTCGCGGATCCAGGAGCCCGGGGTGAGCCAGGTGATCGCGTGGGAGGCCGCGCGGCCCGCCGCCTCCGCCATCGCCGGCCGGAGCACTCCGAAGCCGAGCTGGACAGCGGCGGGCGAGTGCTCGGTGACCGCGAGGACCTGGCGTGCGAAGCGCTCCGTCTCGGCGACCGGGCGGGCGAGGGGCGCGCCGAGTGCCGACTCCTGGAAGCGCGCCCCGCCGGGACCGATGCCGAGCACGACGGAGGCGCCGCTCAGGCGCGAGATCGACAGCGCCTGGCGAGCGAGCGCGCTCGGCGACCACAGCGGGTGGAGGGTGACGGCCGTCCCGAGGGGGATCGCGGCACCCCGTCCGGCGAGCGCCGCCATCATCGTCAGCGAGTCGACCGCATCGGAGTGGCCGAACCAGAGCCGGCCGCCGTGACGGCGGGCGAGATCGGCGTACGGGAGCACGCCTCCCAGCGCCGTGGGCATCTTGGGGTACATCACGCCGACGTCCATGGTCGGCTCCCTTCTTCCGGGGTCGGAACGAGCATCAGGGCCGGTGTCTCGAGGACAGCGCGGCAGAGGAGGAGGAACTGGCGGCGGACGAGGTCGGCGTCGACCGCGGGGGCGTGGTGCTCGAGCAGGCCCCAGGGGTCGCTCCCGTCGTGGCGGGCCGCGAAGCCGAGGTGCGCGGTGAGCGGGGAGTCCGCGTCGACGAGCCGGCGTCCCCGGGCGTACCGCAGCGCCCAGGCCACGACGCCGTCGTCCGGCGGCGACACCGACTGCTCCGTGAGGACGTCGCGGATGAGCCCGTCCGCCCGCTCCGCCGCGCCCGCGGCGACCGGCGCCTCCACAGCGAAGTACTCGCCCTGGGGCAGACGGGTCAGGGCGCTGCCGGGGCTGTAGCTGAGCGCGTGGTCGTCCCGGAGCCGCCGGGCGAGGGGGCCGGCGGCCGTCCCGCCCAGGATCAGCGCGGCGAGGGAGCGGGCGAGGGCCTCGCTCGCCCCGCTCGCGCCGGGGAGCGGAGCGAGGATCCGGACGAGAGAGGAGCGGATCCCGGGGATCGGGAGGACGCCCGACTCCGTCACCGGTCCGGCCGTGCTCGGCAGCGGGGGCGCGTGACCCTCGCAACGGCGGCCGGCCGCCTCGATCAGCTCCTCGAACCTCTGCCCGAGGTCGAGCGGCAGGAGGCCGGAGCCGGCGGAGAGGGCGACCGCGACCGGTCGGCGCGAGAACTCGCTCGGCGTCGGCGACTCGCCCGCATCACCGAGCGCGAGCGCCAGGCCGAGCTCGCCGAGGGAGCGGGGCACAGCAGGGGTCTCGGGCGCGGGATCGGCGTCGGCGAGCTCGCGCCAGCTCCCGAGGCGTCCGAGGAGGCGGTCCCAGTCCTCGGGGTCGCCTCGGCGAGCGGAAGGATCGCGCTCACGCCGGAAGGACCCGGACGGACGTCGATCTCGGCGCTCGCCGGCTCGAGGCCGCGTCGGAGCAGGCTCGCGGCTCGCAGCCGGCCCTGCCAGGAGAGCGGTCTGGTCTCGACGACGAGCGCCACGACGGCGCCGCGCCCTCCACCGAGGACGCGGAGCCCGTCGGCGTGGCGATCGATCGCCGGAGGGGCGGGAGTCGTCGCCGTCATGCGGCCTCTCCTTCCCCGTGCTCCCAGACCAGGAAGCCCGGCTCGTCGCGGCGCAGGTGGTCGAAGGCCTCCGCCACGTCCCCGGCGCGCACCGCCGTCAGCTCCGCCGCCGTGCGCCGCGTGTCGAGGCCGAAGAGCCTGTCGCGAGCCAGGAGGGAACTGGCCGTGGCGGTTCCGGAGAGCCTGCGCTGCAGGCTGTGGAGCTCGGCCCGCCGCCACACGTCGAGCCGGTCGAGGTCGAGCCGGTCGGGGAGAGTGGAGGCCGGTCGGTCCGGCGCGGGCCCGGCGACGCTGGACGACCCGATGAGGAGGGCGGTCTCCGGGCCCTCGTGCACCCCGAAGAGCCCGGCGCGCCAGTGCGCTCCCGGGGACGCGGCGTCCACCGCCCGGGCAAGCACGGCCGCGATGGCCCGCTCGCGCTCGCGTGGGACCGCGCTCCGGCAGGAGGCGGGTCTCGGCGGTCGCGGACAGGCCGCGGGGCAGGACCCGCCGGCGCACCGTCCGGACCGCTCCGAGCCGCGATCTCCAGTCCGGAACGGGGCTCCGCGGGGACAGGAGCGCGACGACCGGGGCGACGACCTCCTCGACGAGGTGCGGGTCGAGCGCCGAGGCGACACCGATAGTGACCTCTCGCGTGGAGTGCAGGCGGCGGAGGAAGCCCAGGACTCGTCCGGTGCGAGGATCGGAGTGGTAAAGGAGTCGTCGGTCCGCTGCCTCCCCCGTGTCGCCAGGGCGCCGTTCCACGGGAAGGTCGCGAGCGCGCCGTCCGTGCGCCGCTCCTCGATCTCGCGGGCGATCACCCAGCGCTCCCGCTCGATCGCTGCGACCGGCACCTCCGTCAGGGAGGCGCGGGCCAGCGCCACGTCGGCGGCCTCGCCGAGGACCGCCAGGGTGTCGTCCTCGACCGGGAGGACGACCGAGTACTCCGTGTGGAACGGGTAGCTCTGAGCGTTGCTGACGCCGCCGCGGTGCAGGACGAACTGCTCGGCGAGCCGGCCCGTCTCGAGCCGCGCCTCGCTGTAGAGGAGGTGCTCCGCCAGATGCGCCGCGCCCGCCTCGCCCGGTCGCTCGTCGACCGAGCCCGCGCCGACGGCGAGCGTGACGGCCACGCTCCGAGCTCCCGGGACCTCGGCGATCGAGGTCCGCGGTCCGCTGCTCCCGGCACTGGTCAGTGCGGATCCGATCATGGTCTCCTCCAGAGGTGGAGGGCCCGGGGACCGGAGCCCCCGGGCCCGGGTCGTCAGCAGCCCGCGGCGAGGGTGGTGGTGGTTCCGCCCGCGGTGACGCCGACCGAGACGAGCGCGCACTCGGGGGAGGACGCGGTCACGAAGACCGAGACGGCCGAGATGGGCGACGGAGTCGCGCCGGGAGCGGACTCGAGCGAGGTGGAGACGAGCTCCTCGGCGCTCGCGTAGCTCGAGAAGCCGGCGATGAGGGTCTGGTTCGAGGTCATGGCATGTCCTTCTTTCCGAGAGGTTTCGACGAGAGGTGGGGTGCGGCGTCAGCAGCCCGCGTTGACCGTGGTTCCGACGACGGAGCCGCCGACGACGCTGATCGCCGTTCCACAGGCGACCGTGGAGGCGGCGATGAAGCTGAGGACGCCCGGGGTCGCTGCCGGCGCCGCCTCGGTGGTGCCGGAGAGGTCGGGCGCCTGGACCGCATAGGAGCGGTATCCCGCGATGAGAGATTCGGCTGTGGTGCTGCTCATGTCGTTCTCGCTTTCTGTGATCGTGTTTCCTGTGCCGTGTCGGCTCGACGTCCGCGTCGGCGGCCGTCGACCTGCTCGCTCAGCCCGGGAGCCGCGGCGAGTCGAGGTTCTCGTGCACCCTCAGGGGGTGGATGTTGGCGGCGAGGAGCGCCAGGCGGACCCGTTCGGCGGCCGGCTCCCCGCCGGGCTCGACGAGCGCCTTCGCGATGGTCTCGGCCCGGTGCTCGCCGAAGCTCAGGGTGCGCCGGGACCGGGCCGGGTCGTCGGGCTCCCAGGCGTATCCGACTCCCGGTGCCAGACGACCGGCGAGCACGGAGGTGCCCGCCCGCGGATCGTCGCTCGCCAGCAGATCGGCGAACTCCCGCACGCGCTCCCAGGACTCCTGGGGGAGGTAGAGGACGATCGCATCCGTGCGCGGATAGGCCTCGCTCGACGAGAGGATCTTTGCCCGAGCGGGCACGTGCGCCGACTCCAGCCGCTCCGTCAGCCGCCCCCACGCGTCGAGGGCGTCGTCGGCGTCGGCGGCGGCGCGGTAGAGGCGGAGCGGACGGGATCTGCTGCCCGCTCCCGCGCTCGAGGTGAAGAACGAGAAGCCGACCGAGAGGCGCGTCGCGAGGGAGTTGAGCGCGATGTGCGCGGTCGCCGACGTGCGGTCCAGGACGCGGGAGTCCGGGACGAACACGCGCAGGCTCTGATGCAGGACGACGACGCCGTTGTACTGGGGCACGGTCTCGAGCAGCGGGACTCGGGCGGCCCTCGCCCGCCGCGCGGTCGCGGAGGCGATCCGCTCCTCCATGACTCGGTCCTCGCTGGTGAGGCTGCCGCCCGGCGCGTCGTCCCGCAGGCCGATCCCCGCGTGCGCGAACTGGTAGATGCGCCGAGCGAGGACCTGGCCGAGCTCGGACGCGGAGGCGGTCTCGATCTCCGTGCCGAAGGCGCGGGCCGAGCGCTGGTCGTCCGCGATCCCGATGCGCGAGAGGATCCAGGAGACCCCGCTCGCAAGCCCCTGCTCGGTCGGGGCGAGGGCCGGCGCGCTCACTCCGCCCCCAGCCCGAGGACGTCGGTGTACCCGGTGGCGTTGACGATCGCCTCGCGCCCGATCCCGGCGAGGGCCCGGTCCATCGCCGACATACGGCCGTAGTAGGTGGCCGAGGCGAGAGCCCTGTCGAATAGCTGCCACCCGAGGAAGCCGACCGCTCGCGCAGCGAAGCCCTCCTCGACGGCGCGGGCGCGGGTGTACGCCCTCCAGAAGGTGCGGAGGGAGGGGACGGCCTCGTCGACCATGCGGCCGCCATGGGCGATGATCGACGCGTCGGTCACCTCCTCGCCCTCGGCGACGATGGAGTGCACCAGACGGCGCGCGCGGTGGTAGAACAGCTCGCCGAGAAGGCCGCCGGCGTCGCGGGCGGGGTCTCCGAGCCGGAAGTCCTCCCAGTCGAGCATCCAGCAGGTGGCGCCGTCGAGGAGGATCTGGTCGGAGCGCAGGTCCCCGTGGATGGGAGAGGCGGCATCGCCGCTCGGCGCGGAGCGCACCAGCGCGTCCAGCCGGTCCCGGAGAACGGGGTCGCCCTGAAGGAGCCGCCACATCTCGAGCTGTCCCATCGTCGATCCCTCGAACAGGTCGATGGGCATCGCGTCGAGCCCGTGCGGAGGAAGCGACGGCGGCCGGTTCTCGACTCTGCTCGCGTCCGAGGGAGTCGCGCCGTGCACCGCGGCGAGCGCGCCGGCGACCAGCTCGAGCTCCTCCGGGCTGACGGTGCTCTCGCGCACCCGCTCGGCGAAGGTGCTCTCGGCGCCGACCACGGTCTGCGCCAGCACCAGTCCGGCGTCGTCGCGGGCGAGGAGGTCCGGGGTGCGGACGGGGAGCCCGGTGAGGTCCATCACATCGTGGAACGTGGTGACCCGCTGGTACCGGCCCGCGGAGCCGAGGCCGCGCACGGCCTTCACGAAGACGTCGTCGCCGTCGGAGAACCGTAGGCGGGCGTGAGGTTGCGGCCGAGGAGCACCGGCGCGTCCTCGATCTCGTCCCGGGTCCGGCCGAGCCGGGCCAGGAGGGGAGCGATGCGGTCCAGCAGGTGCTTCTGCTCGGCGGACGCGATCACTCCGCGCTCCGTCGGTAGGCGGAGATGAAGCGCTCGGACGCCGCGGTGACCGGAGCGCCCTGCCAGTCGGCCATGCGGCCGAGCGGCTCGAGGCCGGCGAGACGCGCGGCGGAGTCGAGCTCGGCGGGGAAGACGTAGCGCAGGACCTGCGTGTAGGTGCTCCGCTTCTCGCCGACGAAGACGAGGTTCTGCGAGACCAGCAGCTGGAGCGACGGCTCGACGGTGTACTGCTCGATGACGACGTCGCCGTCGCCCAGGTCCCTCAGCGACATCGCGGGTGCCGTCAGCCCGTGGTAGCGCGAGGGGGTGAAGCACTCGACGAGGAGCACGCCGCCCGGTGCGAGGCACCGGCGGGCGTTCCGGAGCACCGCGAGCTGCTGCTCGGCCGTGGTGGCGACGAGGAGCGTGTTGAGCAGCAGGGTGACGCCGTCGTACTCGCCCTCCAGCTCGTCGTCGATGAAGCTGGCGCGGCGCGCCGTGATGCGCTTTTCCGTGTCGCGCTCGGCGAGGAGCCGGAGCATGTCCGACGAGATCTCCACACCGGAGACCTCGAGGCCCGCTTCGGCCAGGGGCAGTGCCGCCCGGCCCGAGCCGATGCCGAACTCCATCACCCGAGGTCCGGGGGCGACCCGCTGAAGGCAGGCGACGAGCTGTGCGATGTCGCCCAGGGCGTCCGGGTACATGCGGTCGTGGAGCTCCGCCACCAGGCCCGTGTAGGTCCCGTTCCCCTCGGTCGCGGTCGTCACAGCGCCTCCTCCCCCGTCCGCGATCGGCCTCCCGGGGTGGAAGGCCCTCTCGCAGGACCACGACACCCATGCTGCCGAGCGGCGCGCATCCGCCGGATCGGCTCGGAGGACCGCAGTGCTGGATCGTCGGAGGACGAGGAGGTCGAGGGCCGGGGACGACCCGGCCGAGCCCCGCCTGGACCGTCCTCGGCCGATCAGGCCGACGGACAGGCTCCCACGGACGAGGTCCCCCGCACCCGCGGAGGACCTCGTCGGCGGCCGGACGCCTCCCGCGACGCGGGCGGGGACGGACTCAGGGACCGGTCAGCACCTCGGGCTCCGGGGTCATCGAGATCGTGGGGATCGAGGCCGTGATCACGGTGCCGTCGGAGCGGCGGGTGCCCTCGATGTCGGAGGTGGTGGGGGCGCCGTGCAGGCGGCGGCCCTGATGGGTGAGGGCCACGCGGACGGGAGTGCCGGCCTCGACGTGCACCCGCTCGTCACGGACGGTGATCACCGCCGAGTCGCCGGTCTCGACGCTCAGCAGCACCTCGGTCTGCGTCACCTCGACGCGCACGCGCGTGCCGTGCAGGGTGATGCGGAAGGTCAGGCCGTCCCAGTCGTCCGGGAGACGCGGATCGAGCGTGATCCGCCCGCCGTGGTCGCGCATCCCGCCGAAGCCGTACACGAGGGCGCTCCAGACACCGCCGGTGGAGGCGACGTGGATGCCGTCCGCCGTGTTGCGGTGCAGGTCGGCGAGATCAACGAACAGGGCGGACAGGAAGTAGCGCCGAGCGAGGTCGCTGTAGCCCACCTCGGCGGCGATGATCGACTGCACGACGGCCGAGAGGGTCGAGTCGCCGGTCGTGAGCGCGTCGTAGTACTCGAAGTCGGCACGCTTCTGCTCGGCCGTGAACTCGTTGCCCTGGAGCAGCAGCGCGAGCACCACGTCGGCCTGCTTGAGCACCTGGAAGCGGTAGATCACGAGCGGGTGGAAGTGCAGCAGCAGCGGGCGCTTGCTGGCCGGGGTGTTCTCGAGGTCCCACAGTTCCTTCTCGAGGAACGCCGCGTCCTGCGGGTGGATACCGGCCCGCGCATCGAAGGGGATGTGCATCTTCTCGGCGGCGCGCGCCCACTCGAGCACCTCGCCCTCGTCGAGGGCGAGGCGGTCGGCCATCCGCTCGTAGGCGGCGGGCTCGACGCCTTGAGCAGCTCGACGGCGCGGGCGGCCGAGCGGAGGTTCGCCCGGGCCATGACGTTCGTGTACAGGTTGTCGTTCACGACGGTCGTGTACTCGTCGGGGCCGGTGACGCCGTGGATGTGGAAGTGGTCGTCGCCGTTGCTGCGCCAGAAGCCCAGGTCGGCCCACATCCGAGCGGTCTCGACGAGGATGTCGATCGCACCGCGGGCGAGGAAGTCGTCGTCGCCGGTGGCTCCGACGTACTGCATGAGCGCGTAGGAGATGTCGGCGTCGATGTGGTACTGCGCGGTCCCGGCGGCGTAGTAGGCCGACGACTCCTGGCCGTTGATGGTGCGCCAGGGGAAGAGCGCGCCGCGCTGGTTGAGCTCGGTCGCGCGCGAGCGGGCCGCCTCGAGCATGTTCTGGCGGAAGCGCAACGCGTTGCGGGCGACGAGCGGGGCCGTGTAGCTGAGGAACGGGAGGACGTAGACCTCGGTGTCCCAGAAGTAGTGGCCGCCGTAGCCGGAGCCCGAGACCCCCTTGGCCGCGACTCCGCCGCCGTCGGTGCGGGCCGTCGACTGCGCGAGCTGGAAGAGGTTCCACCGAGCGGCCTGCTGGATCGCGGGCTGCCCGCCGATCCGGACATCGGAGCGGGTCCAGAAGTCGTCGAGCCATTCACGCTGCTTGATGAACTGCTCCTCGACCGGCGTCTCGCGCGCACGGTCGAGGGTGCGGTCGCAGCGATCGGCCAGCTCGCGCACGGGCACGCCGCGGGAGGTGTGGTAGGTCAGCGTCTTGATCAGGCGGACCGGACGGCCGGCCTTCGCCTTCACGCGATACACGTGCTTGGCGAGGTCGTCGTCGATCTGGGAGGTCTGGTCCCACTCGTTCTCGGTCTCGAGCTGGTGCTCGGCACCGCAGGCGACCGTCATCTGGGAGTTGGTGGTGCGGTATCCGAGGAGATAGCGCGTACCCGTGACGCGCTTCAGCCGCGGCTGGAGCACCCGGTCCTCGAACGACTCCGCCTTGCGCGGATCGAAGCCGGCGGCTTCGCTGCCCGACGGCGCGTGGTACTCGTCGACGCCGTCCTGGCGGTTGAGCACCTGGCTCGAGATGAGCACCGAGGCGTCCGCGTCGAGCATCTCGACCTCGTAGTCGAGGATCGCAAGGTGGCGGTCGGTGAACGAGACCAGGCGGCGCGAGCGGATCAGCACGCGCTTGCCCGACGGGGTGCGCCACTCGACCTCGCGCGTGAGCACTCCGCTCGCGAAGTCGAGGCGACGCGAGTACGAGAGGACGTCGGCCTCGCTCAGGACGAACGGCTCGTCGTCGACGTAGAGCCGGAGGATCTTGGCGTCGGGGACGTTGACGATCGTCTGGCCGACCCGGGCGAAACCGAACGCCTCCTCGGCGTGACGGATCGGCCAGGTCTCGTGGAAGCCGTTGATGAAGGTGCCGTAGGCGTAGCCGTCGCGACCCTCCTCGACGTTTCCGCGGAGACCGAGGTAGCCGTTGCCGGTGGCGAACAGCGTCTCGGTGCGGCCCTGGAGCTCGGACGCGAACTCGGTCTCGACCAGGGCCCACTCGTCGATCGGGAAGCGGTTGCGGTCGAGCGGATCGGAGGTGATGGGGTTCATGCGGCGTCCTCGGGGGCGGGGGCGGTGGGGAGGAAGGGGAGCAGCTCGGCGAGGTCGTCCACGACCAGGTCGGCGCCGTGCGCGAGGAGCGTGTCGGCGCCGACTCCGCGGTCGACCCCGACGACGAGGCCGAAGCCGCCCGCGCGGCCGGCGGCGACTCCGGAGTGGGCGTCCTCGACGACCGCGCACTCCGCGGCCTCGAGGCCCAGGAGCTGCGCGGCGTAGAGGTAGGTGTCGGGCGCGGGCTTGCCGGCGATGGAGCGCTCGGCGGCGAGGAGACCGTCGACCACGATCTCGAAGCGGTCGCGCAGGCCGGAGGCTCGAGCACGGGGACGCCGTTGCGGGAGGAGGTGACGACGGCCACCTCCACCCCCGCGGCGACCGCGGCGTCGACGAAGCGGAGCGAGCCCGGGTAGGGGGCGACGCCGCTCTCGGCGAGGGTGCGGTTGAAGGCGTCGTTCTTGCGGTTGCCGAGCCCGCACACGGTCTCGAGCGACGGGTCGTCCTCGGGTGTGCCCTCGGGGAGGGTGATCCCGCGGGAGGTGAGCAGGGCGCGGACGCCGTCGTAGCGCGGGCGACCGTCGACGTAGCGGAAGTAGTCGGCGTCGGTGTATCCCTCGGCGACTCCCCGCGAGGAGAGGTAGTCGGTGAAGAGCCGCGACCAGGCCTGCATGTGCACATCGGCGGTCGGCGTGAGCACGCCGTCGAGGTCGAAGAGGAGCGCTCGCACCTCGCGGAGCGCGGAGGCGCCGGGGCGCGTCGGGGATGCAGTCACGGCGGGGAGGACCTCTGATCGGGGGCAGGCGTTCGGCGGTTCCGCCGATGACGGTCGTCCGCCGCGGACGGGACGTATCGTATACGCCCCCCGGTCGCCGTGTGGAACCGTTTACACGTCCGTGATCCGCGCGCCGCTGTCGGCGTCGATCCGCGCCGTGGGGGCCGACTCCCCAGCGACGGTGCGGTGCCTGGCGAGAGGGAGCATCAGCCGTGCGCCGGAGGTCGGGTCGGTGATGATCCGCCTGTCGAGGCCGACCACCGCGAGCACCGCCTCCTCGGTGAGCACGGCGGCGGGCGTGCCGGAGGCGTGCACCGCTCCGCTCGCGATCGCCACCAGGTGGCCGGCGTGCCGGGCGGCGAGGTCGAGGTCGTGCAGAACCAGCACCGTGATCCCGCGGGTGCGGTTGAGGTCGACGAGCAGGTCGAGCACCTCGATCTGGTGGCTGACATCGAGGAAAGTGGTCGGCTCGTCCCGCAGCAGCACACGTCGGCCTTCCGCGCGCGAGCCATCGCGGTGCGGCCGGCGGTCCTGGGCGGCCCGATCACCCAGCGAGCCTCACCCGATGATGAGCGGGCTTTCCAGCCACGGGGTCTCGCGGCCGTCCGTCCCCGAGGTCAGGAGCGCGCAGCACGGCCGATCGCGGGGTTCGAGGCCCTGCCGACCTCGGATGCGGGACATCAGGCCGTCGCGAGCTTCTCGACCGTGCGGAGGTTCCGGGTGGTCGTCGTCGAGCGGTACGCCGATCGGGCGAGGACCTTCGCGACCGGGGTGTCGGTCGAGGATCCGCGCGGGCAGCGCCAGTAAAGGACGTCGGCACCGTAGAGGACGTCGGTGCCGCGGAGGACGTCGGCACCGCGGGCGACGAGCTCGACCGCCGGGTCGGTCTCGCCGATCGCGGCCTGCGCGGCATCGAGCGCCTCCTCATCGGAGCCGAAGACGACGTAGGGGTGGGCCTCGGCGTCGATCCGCGGGAACGGGTAGGCCGCGAGCACCGCGGCGAGCGCCTCCTGCGTCACGAGCACGATCCAGGCGTCGTAGCCGAACCGCTCGGCGAGCGCCGCCTCGAGCGCAGGCTTCAGCGCGGCGGCCGAGCGGTCGGAGTCGAAGGCCGCGTTGCCGCTCGCGAGGACCGTCCGCACCCGTTCCCCTCCGACGCCGGCGACCGTCTCGGCGAGCTCGGCGCTGCGCACGGTGCGGCCGTTGACGTTCACTCCGCGGAGCAGGGCGAGGTATCGAGTCATGCGGCCGACGGTAGCGTGGCGGCATGGCGCGCGGAAGCGGACGACGACGACCCGGGCGGACCCTCGAGGAGGAGATCCTGCGAGCCAGCGAGCGCGGCCCGGGCGCGAGGACGCGCGCCGAGGCGTCGCCTCCCTCCGGACGGCACCTCGTGCTGCCCGCCGAGTCGGGCACCGTGCTCGACGTCGACGTCGACGCTCTCGTGGCGCTCGCCGCCCGCGAGGACCTGCTGATCGCGCTGGAGCGGCGCGCCGGCGAGCACGCCGTGGCCGCGACTCCGCTGCTCTCGTGGTGGTCGGCGACCCCGACGGTGCCGAGCGAGGAGGAGGAGCGCCGGCTGGACGCTCTCGCGCTCGGGCCGGTCACGCTCGGGCGGGGGCCCGCGGCCGACGTGGACTCCCGACTGCGGGAGCTGGCGATCGCGGGCGACCTCGACGCGCTCGGATCGGCGCTGGCGCTGCTGGCGCGGATCCCGGACCCGCCTGCGGCGTTCCAGGACGCGGAGGGGTTCCTGCGGGTGGTGGTGCCGGAGGCGCCCTTCGAGCTGCGGCTCGAGGTGCTCGCGGAGGCGCGGGGCGGGGCGGGAGAGCTGCTGGCTCTGCTCCGGGACTGCGCGTTCACCGCGACGCTGCCGCGGCGGCGCGCAGCGATCGCGGCGATGAGCGAGCGGGTGAGGAGCTTCGCGGATCCGGCGCGGATCGACTCCTCCCGGCTGGACGGGCTCGCAGCAGCGGTGGACGCGGCGCTCGAGAAGCGCTGGTCCGCGCTCTGAACCGCCGCCCGGCCGGGATCGGCTCAGCGCCCGCGCACCGCGGGTGCATAGGCTGGACGGATGCCTCTCACCGGTCTCGACCTCCGCCGCTTCCCCGCCGCCCTGAACGACGACGGCGGACCCGACTCCGCCACCGCCGCATGGGCGACCGCGATCAACGCGGGCTTCCACGAGAAGGAGTTCACGCCCGAGAAGCTGCGCGACTGGGCCGAGCACATGGTCGCCGACGAGCGCGTGCTGACCGCGGTCCTCGACTCCACTTCCCCCGAGGGGCTGGACGGCGCCGGCGTGCCCGTCGGCACCTACGCCGCCTTCCCCGGCTCGCTCCAGGTCGGACGGGGCCGACAGATCGACGCGCACCTGGTCTCCCAGGTCACCGTGCGGCCGACGCACCGGCGCCGCGGCATCCTGCGCACGATGATCACCGAGGACCTGCGCCTGGCAGCGGAGGCCGGCACCCCGGTCGCCGCGCTCACCGCCAGCGAGGCCTCGATCTACCGCCGGTTCGGCTTCGGCCGCTCGGCCTTCACCCGCTCGATCCGCGTCGACACCGGCCCGCGCTTCGGAGTGCAGACCGAGCCGTCCGGCCGCGTCGAGGTCGTCGCGACCACCTGGCTCCAGCCGCGCATCCCGGAGGTGTTCGCCGCGTTCCAGGCATCGGTCCCCGGCTCGCTGACCCGGCAGTCCCGCTACGAGGCGAACTCGGTGGGCACGGAGTCCGGCGAGAGCGCACCGGGCCTGGACGTGCGCTCGGCCGTGCACCTCGACGACGGGGGCGAGCTCGACGGCTACGTGACCTATCGTGCCGTCGGGCCCGACGAGGCTCGGACCCTCGAGATCGTCGACCTGGTCGCCCCCTCCCCCGACGCCTACCTCGCGCTCTGGGGGTACCTGGGCGCTGTCGACCTCGCCTCGGCGGTGACCTGGGACATGGCGCCGGTGGACGACCCGCTGACCTGGGCGCTGCGCGACGCGCGCGTGGTGCAGGTGCAGCACGTCGGCGACCTGATCTGGCTGCGGATCCTCGACGTCGCCGCCGCGTTCTCGGCGCGGCCGTGGACCACCGACGACGCGCTCGTGGTCGACGTGACCGACGAGCTGGGCCTCGCCGACGGCCGCTACCGGATCACCGCGGCCGACGGCTCCGGCCGCGTGGAGCGCACCGGGGAGGCGGCCGACCTGGCGCTCGACGTCGCCGACCTCGGCTCGCTGCTGCTGGGCTCGGTGCGCCCGTCGACCCTGGCGCGCGCCGGCTCGGTTCGCATCGCCGGCGACCCGGAGCGGGTGGACCGCTTCTTCGCGGCGATCGCGACGCCGTACTGCATCTCGTTCTTCTAGGGCGCGCCCCCCGCGCGGGCGGGGCGGGCCGCGCGCCTGCCGCCATCCTGCCGCGCAGAATCACGGCTGAGGCCGGCTGAGGGCCGGATCCCCGGCGAATCGCCCGCGACCGCCCGACTGCCAGCCTCCTCCGGGCCTGCGCACTGCACCGTCGGCCATGCTGAAGGACCCGTTCCCGACACCGCCAGGAGCTCACCGTGGGTGCATCCGTGATCGTCGACGTCATCGTCGTGCTGAGCCTGCTCGGCGCGCTCGTCGACGGACTGCGCCGTGGCTTCCTCCGGACCGTCGGCGGGCTCGCCGGCGTCGTCGCTGGCGCGATCGGCGCCTCCTTCGCGGTGCCCGCCGTCTCGTCGTGGACCGCAGGCACCGAGTGGCGCCTGCTCGCCGTGATCGGCACGGCGGTCCTGCTGCTCGGCGTCGGCTACGCCGTCGGAGCCACGCTCGGAGCGGTCATCGGGCGCGGCGCCGACCGGGTCAAGCTCGGACTGCTCGACCGGCTCGCCGGGGGCGGCGCCGGGGTCGCGATCACCGGCCTGGTCTGGATCGCCGTCACCTCGGCCGTCTCGCTGCTCGGCGTCCCGCTCGTCACCACCTCGGTCGCCGGCTCCACCGTCATCCGTGGGATCGACGACCTCACTCCCTCCCCGGTCCGCGGGTTCCTCGCCCAGCTCCAGTCGACCGTGGTCGACCGCGGCACGTCCTGGGTGGTCGCGGCCCTCGACGCACCGACGGAGGCACCCGCCATCCCGGACGTGGCGACCGACGATCCCGAGGTGGCCGGCGCCTCCCGCTCGGTCGTGCGGGTCTCGGGCACCGCCTGGGCCTGCGACGTGGGCGTGACCGGCAGCGGCTTCGTCTCCTCCGACGACCGTGTGATCACCAATGCGCACGTGGTCGCCGGAGTCGCCGAGCCGGTGGTGGAGGCGCCCGGCGAGGCTCCCCGCACCGGCCGGGTCGTGTACGCGAACGCCGCCACCGATCTGGCGGTGATCGCCGTCGACGGCCTCGACGCCGCTCCGCTCGCACTCGACGACTCGGTCGTCGGAGGAGACGACGCGGTCGTGGCCGGCTATCCGTTCGGCGGACCGCTGACGCTCGGCTCGGCTCAGGTCTCCTCGGACACGACGGTCTCGCTGATGGTCGACGGAACCCCCACCTCGCGCGAGGTGCTGACCCTGGCCGCCGTGGTCAACCAGGGCAACTCCGGCGGGCCGCTGCTCTCGCTCGACGGCACGGTCTCGGGAGTCGTCTTCGGCAAGGCCGCCTCCGTCGACAACGTGGGCTACGCGATCCCGCTCTCCGTGCTCTCTCCGGTCGTCACCGAGGCGCCGGCGCTGACGGGCGCTGTGGATCCGGGCGCCTGCCGCTCGAGGTGAGCGGTCACGGGAGCGGGCCGGCGACCAGCACGAGCGTGAGGTCGTCGAGCCGCAGCGTCTCGGGGCGCGCCGACTCAAGGTAGTCGGCGACCCGCGGGTCGACGGGGTAGCGCGCCGACGCCTCGATCGCGATGGCGACGACGCCGGCGGAGGACGGATCGGTCGTGACCCGATCCCCGATGTAGGGCACGTAGACACCGGAGGACATGCCCTGCACCAGGACGAGGCCGCCGTCGAGGCCGCGCTCGCGCAGCACGTCGGCCACGCGTGCGATCCCCGTCGGCCGCTCCTGCGCGATACCCGCCGAGGTGGCGGCCGCGACCACGATGGAGGCGGCCAGCAGCACCGCGCCCGCGCCGCGCGCGACCGGCGCGGGCAGCAGGATCCCGCCGTGCAGCGCCTCCGCGATGCCGAGACCCGCCAGGGCGCACAGCAGCCAGGCCCACGCCGCGTAGTAGTGCGGCAGCGCCACCGAGCTGACGACCAGGTGGAACACCAGCAGGAGCAGCGCCGCACCGCCGAGGTACAGCACCAGTGCGCGGCGCCGCGGAGCGAGCAGGGCCAGCAGCGTGCCGAGGAGCAGGACGGAGAGCGCCGGCGGGCCGATCCCCGCCAGCGTGAACCAGAGGTTCGCCCACCACGGCGGGAAGGCGAAGGCCGAGCCCGCGACGTCGATCAGGTGCCCCTCGGCGTTGTGCCGCGACTGGAACTCCAGCAGGTAGCGGATCGCCTCGACCGGATGCACGGGCAGGTAGGCGAGCACTCCCGTGACGACGAAGGCGCCGGCGAAGGCGGCGGCGGCCCGCAGCGCGCGACCGCGACTCCCGGAGCGCAGCAGCGGCAGGAGGAACACGGGCGCGAGCACGGCCGTCGTCAGCTTCGAGGTGACCGACAGGGCGAACAGCGCACCTGCCAGGGCGATCAGCCAGCCGCTGCGCCGCCCCGGGGAGGCACGCGACCAGCTCCACGCCACCGCCATCGCCGCGACGGCGAACAGCACCATAAAGGGCTCCAGCAGGGCGATCCGGTCGATGCGGGTCGCTCCTCCGGGAACGGTGCGCGGGAAGAGGAGGAACAGGCCCGCCGGGATCAGTGCGAGCACGACGCCGAGCTCGCGGCGCAGCCAGAGCCAGAGCACGACCCCGGTGAGGAAGGTGGCGGCGCCGGCCGCGACCCTCCCCGCGATCAGCCCCTCGCCGAGCAGCATCTGGGCCACACCGAGGAGGTACTTCGCGGTCGGCGGATGCTCGAGGTTGGCGCTCACGTCGCCGTGCAGGTAGTCCCAGCCGGCCGCGAGGTAGACCGGCTCGTCCGGCGAGATGTTCGCGGCGCCGAGGGTACCGAAGCACTGATAGAGCCCCCAGAGGAGGGTTCCGATCAGAGCCGCCCACCTCACCCGGCCGATCCTAGGCGCTTCCCCGCTCGGCGCACGATCGGCCCGCTCGCCGCGACTCCGCCGCCCCTGGCCGCCGGGACGGCGGCGGGTAGGATCGACGCGCATCCCGTCCCCCTCCCCTGGAGCCTCCAGCACATGGCAGACAGCCGCATCGCCGTTCCCGACACCACTGCGAACGCGGAGGCGACGCCCGAGCGGGAGCAGCCCTACGCCGCTCTCGGGCTCAAGCCCGACGAGTACGCGAGCATCCGCGAGATCCTGGGCCGGCGCCCGACGAGCGGCGAGCTCGCCATGTACTCGGTGATGTGGAGCGAGCACTGCTCGTACAAGTCGTCGAAGATGTACCTCCGCCAGTTCGGGCAGAAGGTCTCGCCCGCCATGAAGAAGAACCTTATGGTCGGCATGGGCGAGAACGCCGGAGTCGTCGACGTCGGCGAGGGCTGGGCCGTCACCTTCAAGATCGAGAGCCACAACCACCCGAGCTACATCGAGCCGTTCCAGGGCGCGGCGACCGGAGTCGGCGGCATCGTCCGCGACATCATCTCGATGGGCGCCCGGCCCGTTGCGGTCATGGACGCGCTGCGTTTCGGGGCGATCGACGACCCCGACACGGCGCGCGTGGTGCACGGCGTCGTGGCCGGCATCTCCTTCTACGGCAACTGCCTCGGCCTGCCGAACATCGGCGGCGAGACCTCCTTCGACTCCGTCTACCAGGGCAACCCGCTGGTGAACGCGCTCGCGGTCGGAGTGCTGCGTCACGAGGACCTGCACCTCGCGAACGCCCGCGGCGTCGGCAACAAGGTCGTGCTCTTCGGGGCGCGCACCGGAGGCGACGGCATCGGCGGCGCGTCGATCCTCGCCTCCGACACGTTCGCCGACGGCGGCCCGACCAAGCGCCCCGCGGTGCAGGTCGGCGACCCGTTCGCCGAGAAGGTGCTCATCGAGTGCTGCCTCGAACTGTTCCGCAAGGACCTGGTGGAGGGCATCCAGGATCTGGGCGCCGCGGGGATCTCGTGCGCCACATCCGAGCTCGCGTCGAACGGCGACGGCGGCATGGTCATCGAGCTCGACTCGGTGCTGCTGCGCGACCCCTCGCTCACGGCCGAGGAGATCCTGATGTCGGAGTCGCAGGAGCGCATGATGGCCGTCGTCCGGCCCGAGAAGCTCGACGCGTTCCTCGAGGTCGTCGGCAAGTGGGACGTCGAGACCAGCGTGCTGGGCGAGGTCACCGACTCCGGCCGCCTCATCATCCACTGGCACGGCGAGGAGATCGTCAACGTCGACCCCCGCACGGTCGCCGTCGACGGGCCGGTCTACGAGCGGCCGATCGCCTACCCGGGCTGGCTCGACGCCCTCCAGGCGGACTCCTCCTCCCGCCTGCCCCGCTCGAGGGGCGGCGACGCGCTGCGCGCCGAGACCCTGGCGCTGCTGGGCTCCGCGAACCTCGCCGACAAGAGCTGGATCACCTCGCAGTACGACCGCTACGTGCTCGGCAACACAGCGCTGAGCTACCCCGACGACGGCGGCATGGTCCGCGTCGACGAGGAGTCGGGCCTCGGCTTCGCCGTGGCGACCGACGCCAACGGCCGCTGGTGCCAGCTCGACCCGGCGCAGGGCGCCCGGCTCGCGCTGGCGGAGGCGTTCCGCAACGTGGCCGTCACCGGAGCGACCCCGGTCGCCGTCTCGGACTGCCTCAACTTCGGCAGCCCCGAGAACCCCGAGGTGATGTGGCAGTTCCGCGAGACCGTCGGTGCCCTCGCCGACGCGTGTCTCGAGCTCGAGATCCCCGTCACCGGCGGCAACGTGTCGTTCTACAACCAGACCGGCGACGTGCCGATCTTCCCGACCCCGGTCGTGGGCGTGCTCGGCGTGATCGACAACGTCGCGCGCCGCATCCCCTCCGGCTGGCAGGACGAGGGCGACAACGTCTACCTCCTCGGCACGACCCGCGACGAGCTCGACGGCTCCGCGTGGGCCGGTACCGTGCACGACCACCTGGGCGGGCTGCCCCCGCAGCTCGACCTCGCGGCCGAGCGCGCGCTGGCCGATCTGATCTCGGCGGGAGCGAAGGAGTCACTGATCGCCTCCGCCCACGACCTCTCCGACGGCGGGCTCGTGGTGGCGCTGGCCGAGTCGGCGCTGCGGTTCGGAGTGGGGGCGCGCATCTGGCTCGGCGAGCTGATGGAGCGCGACGGGGTCGACGCGACGGCCGCGCTGTTCTCGGAGTCGACGGGCCGCGTGCTGGTGTCGGTGCCGCGCGAGGACGATGTGAAGTTCCGCGGGCTCTGCGAGGGCCGCGGCTACCCGGTGCTGCGGATCGGCGTGACGGATGCGGCGACTCCGGCCGTCGAGGTGCAGGGCCTGTTCACGCTGCCGCTCGAGGAGCTGCGGGCCGTGAACGGCGCCGTGCTGCCGCGCCACTTCGGCTGAGGCGACGGCCCGACGAGGAGGACCGGCCCGACCGGCGTTCCGTCATTACGGAATATTTGCAATAGTTGACGGGTGACCCCGACCGACAGAGACCTCGCGCGCGAGATCGACGAGCTCCGGGAGCGGCTGGACCGCCTCGAGGCCCCCGGCGCCCGCTCCGCCCTCAACCCGCCCGCCGACGACCCGCTCTGGGCGCTCGCCGCACTCAGGGAGCGGCTGCCCTCCCCCGGCGGAGTCGTCTTCGCCGGCTCCGTCGCGACTCCCGCGGGACCGGTCGAGTGGCAGTACGGCCTCACGACCGACGCGTTCTTCGAGCACGACTGGGGCGCGACCCCCGGACCGACCGCGCTCGCCGCGCTCGGCAGCCCCGTCCGCCTGCGCTTTTTGCAGGCTGTCGCAGGCGGAGTCGAGACCGTCGCCCAGCTCGCCGAGAGCGAGGGAGCGGGCACCACCGGCCAGATCTACCACCACGTCAACCAGCTGGTCGCGGCCGGCTGGCTCCACGCGCGCGGCCGCGGCCGCTACGGCATCCCGCCGGAACGCCTCGTTCCCCTGCTCGTGATTTTGCTCGCCTCGGGAGGCCCGCGATGACCCGCCGCCGACTCGCCCTCGCCGCCACCGCTGCGGCCGTCGTGCTGATCGGCGGGGTGCTGCTGCGCCCCTCCGCCCCGACGCTCTCGCCCGACGCGACCGGTGACGCCGAGATCGCGCAGTGGCTCCGCACCGACGTCGGCGACGGCGCCCGCCACCACCTCGTCGCCGCTGTCGTCACTCCCGAGGGCATCCGCTACGGCGGACTCGGCGCCGACGAGCGCACGGAGGTCGAGATCGGGTCCGTGACCAAGACCATGACCGCCCTCCTCCTCGCCCAGAGCGCCGCGGCCGGCACCGTCGCCCTCGACGACCGCGCCGCCGACTACGCCGAGGTCGGCGACTTCCCGGGCACGCTCGCGCAGCTGGCGAGCCACCGCTCGGGGCTCCCGCGGATCCCCACCGGCGTCGGCGAGATCGCCTCGACGGTCCTGGCGCAGCTGCGGGGCACGGACCCGTACGCCGGCTGGTCGGCCGCGGACACTCTGCGCCACGCGGCAGAGGCGGACCTCGGCGCCGAGGAGGTCGCCTACTCCAACCTGGGCGCCGCAGTGCTGGGCCAGACCCTCGCCCGGGCGGAGGGGCGCGACTACGCCGACCTGCTGCGCGAGCGGGTCCTGGACCCGCTCGGGATGACTGACTCCTCCGTGCCCGTGACCGCCGACGCTCTCGCCCCTGACGCACCGACCGGTTACACGGCGAGCGGCCGGTCGGTCGCTCCGTGGACCCTCGCCGGCTACGCCCCGGCGGGCGGCGTCCGCTCGACCGCGGCCGACATGGCCCGCTACGCGCAGGCCCTGCTCACCGACGATCCTGCGCTCGGAGTGGCGGGCTCCACGGTGCTCGAGCCGCGGTTCGACGCCGGCGACGGCAACCGCATCGGCCTCTCCTGGTACACCTCCGACGCGGCCGGCGGCGGATCCACGACCTGGCACAACGGAGGCACCGCCGGCTACTCGACGATGCTCGTGATGGACCGTGACCGCGGCGTCGCCGTCTTCGTCAACGGCGACACGGCGAGCTCGGTCGACGAGCTCGGCGTCACGCTGCTGCAGCGCGTCCTGGAGGAGGAGTCGTGATCATCGCCTCGACCATCGCCCTGATCGTCGTCGCCTCCACGGTCGGCCGCTTCGCGCTCGGGAGCCTGCCGTCGCGCCGGACCGCGCGCCGGCTCGACCGCGACCGCCTCCGCTCGCTCACGCGCGGGGTCGAGGCGGTGGCGGTGCTGCTGCTCGGCCGGGCCTTCATCGACTGGTCGGCGCTGACCCTGGTGCCGTGGT